>CANQNM010000030.1 GCA_947625265.1 uncultured Clostridia bacterium | reverse complement strand
CGTCAAGGATCTTTTCTCTGTCGGCACACAGTTCGGTGGGCAATCTGTACACTTCGAGCGCCTTTTTGAGCCGTTCATATACCTTCTCCGAGCACATACAGAGCATTCCCAGCCCCACGCACTCGCCGTGCAGAAGTCCCGTGCAACTCTCAATTCCGTGTCCCAACGTGTGTCCAAAATTGAGCACTCTCCGCAATCCCTGCTCCCTTTCGTCGTTCTCCACCACCCTGCGTTTCACCGACAGCGCTTTGAAAATGATTTTTTCTAAATCTTTTTCCCCCACACCCTTTTCCGCAAGGGCAAAAAGTTCCCCGTCGCATGTCGCTGCCATCTTCAGCACTTCCGCCATACCCGCCGAAAACTGCCGGGGCGCGAGGGTTTTCAGAACTTCCGGGTCGATGATCACAGCACCCGGTTGGTAAAAGGTGCCCACAATGTTTTTGACAGAACAAACGTCTATGGCGGTTTTCCCGCCCACAGAGGAGTCCACCTGTGAAAGCAGAGTCGTCGGGATGTTGTAGAATGCAATGCCGCGCATATAGGTGGAGGCGGCAAATCCCGCCAGATCCCCCACAACGCCCCCGCCCACGGCAATCACCCGATCCTTGCGGGTAAAACCGTTTTCCAGCATGACGCGGCAGAGCATTTCGTAGTTTTCAAAGTTTTTGCTCTGCTCCCCCTGCGCAACCGTGACCGTCACCGCCTGCCCTGAAACAGAGGCTTTTCGCGCGACGGTCGCCGCGTAGTTTTCAGGCACGCCGTCGTCGGTGACGACCAGCGTCTTTCCGTCCAAAGGAATACGGTCCTCCACATGGTGCAAGGCCCCTCTTTCGACGGTCACGGTATAACTTCTTTCCGCCAGATCAACCTTCAAGTCCATTGATTGTGCAACCGTTCCTTTCCGCCGCGGGTTTTCCCGCTTTTTTTGTTTTTCTTTCTGTTTTCCGACTTCTCTTCTTCCGTCTTCCGTTTCCCGGTCACTGCCTGTATACGCCCACGACTTTCAACTTATCGCAGCAATTTTTCAATTGCTCCAGCATCTTCTTTCCCTGCGCGCCGCGCACAGCGCCCTCCGCCTCCATGTAGAAGTAGTAGTTCCATGCCAATTCCTTTCTCGGTCTGGAACGCAGGGTGCGCATGTTGAATCCGGCATCGCCCACAATCCTCAGCGCTTCCGCCAGAGCTCCCGCTTCGTTTTTGACGGTGAACACCAGTGAAAATCCGTCTGAGGATCGCATCCCGGCGCCTGGGTTGTCACAGCGGGAAAACACGCCGAAACGGGTGGTGTTGGAGCGGCTTTCGCTGATTCTCTTTTCAAGAATCGAAAGTCCGTACAGTTCCGCCGTTTCCTCGCAGGCAATGGCCGCGACTTCCGGATCTCCCAGACCCGCCACCCGCTTCGCTGCGGAAGAGGTGCTGTGATCTTCTTGACTGACCCAACCGTGTTCTTTGATGTATTTGGCGCACTGTGCCAACGCCTGCGGATGACTGATCACGGTTTTGATATCGGAAATACGGGCGCCCGGTACGCCCAAAAGCGTCTGATCCACCGACAGGTCGCATACCGCGTTGATAGACAGCGGTCCGGCAAACAGAAGATCCGTGACCTGCCCTACTTCCCCCGCGTAACTGTTTTCAAGGGGAAGCACCGCCAGTTCGCACTCTCCCCTTTCCACGGCGGAATATGCCTCTTCAAAACTGCTTTTGGAGACTGTTTTTCCGTCGGGTATCATTCTTTTCGCGGCAAAATAGGCAAACGCCCCCTCTTCTCCGCAATATGCGACGGCGGTTCCCTCCATGAGACGGTGCTGATATAGGCTGGAAACTTTCATCACATCTCTTTCAAAAATCGCATAGTATTCTCTCAAATCTTCGCGAACCAAACAGGAATTTTGGGAAATCAGTTCTTCTTCCCGCGCTTTGTCCTCTACGGGCAGTCCCCGTTGTTTCTTGTATTCCGCGACGCTCTTTGCCGCACGCATCCTTGCTTCAAAAAGTTCGGCAATTTTTCGGTCGATGTCTTCGATTTCTTTCCTTGCCCCCGCAAGTCCGTTCCGCATTTCCTCGCACATCTTCAATCCTTCTTTTCCCGGAAAATTTTCAAAGTTTTTCCGTTTAATTGTTTTTGTTCCACGTTCGGTAAGCCGATTCAACAGCGCGCCCATCATCCCTAATCACGCGCAACCTTCCGAGCGTCGGCGGTTGTCGTTTCAAGACCCCGTGTTTCACACTCCGCCAGGTTCCTGCACCTCTGCAATTGCCCCAAGCCCGCTGTTCGCCCGCGTACCATAGATTGCCCGCGAACCACAGGTCGCCCGCGTACCGTAGTCACCCCGACCGCAAATCGCCCGTGTACCGTAGGTCGCCTGTGTACCGTAGGTCGCTTGAAAAAACGAACCGAAAAAACGCCGCGACTTCCCGGAAGGGACCCGCGGCAAAAAGCGTGCCGCAGGGCAATCTCGTGAACCTGCGGCATTCAAAGCATTTTATCCATTAAAAATAGAAACACTATGCGGCTGCATTCTGCTCACGAGGGGAGATCGTATAAGCGTAAAATCGCATCGCATAGCAATAATAATACATCGGCATCTCAACATCCTCCCATGGCAGATTTTATATGATTATACACACATCTCTTCGGTTTGTCAAGGGTTTTTCAAAAAAACGTCCTGTAAATCTGTAAAATCCGGGTTCCTCCGTCATCCGTCGAAGACGCTGGCACGCCCGCCGGATGCGCGGGCACAAACAGTCATTCTGTCCGGTCCGGTCGCCCCGACGTCGGGAAACCGAAAATCCGAAAACGCCCGATAAATAAGCGGGACGGCGGTGCTGTGAAACGACCGGACAACGGGGGTAAAATCGACAGAACCGAAGGTTCAGACCTGCGAGAAAGAGAAATCAAGGGAACGAATCGCCTCCCCGGCGTCACGGCAAACCGAAAAGAGCGTCTTCGCCTCCCCGCGCATCAACCGTTCCCCCGCGAGATCGTCAAGAAAGGCAAGAAGTCGGTCATAACAGCCTTCCACATTGAGAATCACCAACGGTTTTCGGTGCCTTCCCAGGTTTTTCAGGGTAAAGGCCTCAAAAAACTCGTCCATGGTGCCGATACCTCCCGGTGCGACGACAAACGCGTCGGAAAGTTCCTCCATGCGCTGCTTGCGCTCATGGAGCGTTTCGGTGCGAATCATCCTGGTGCAGCGGTCAAAAAGAATCCCGTCTCCGCTGAAAAACAGCGGAGCGACGCCGACGATTTCTCCTCCCTGCCGCGCAAATCCTCTGGCGGCGGCTCCCATTGCCCCGGAACTTCCTCCACCGAAAATCAGACCGTGCCCACGTCTGGCCAACTCCTCCGCCAGTTTTTCAGTTTCAACTCTGTAAATTTCCCTGATATCGTCGCTCGCGGAGCCGAATATACAAATTTTCATCTGTGCGTTTAATCCCTTCCTATTTCTTTTCTTCACTTGGCCGTCGGCCGCCGCGCTTCCGGCACAATCCGCAGAACATGCCGTCTTTCCGCAGGAACCGTCTTCTCTCAAGAATCCCAAAAATTCGCCCGCCGTTTCGGCGTTCTCAATTTTCCCGGTTATTCAGACCCTCCGCGCATCCGAAAACCTTCCCGCATACGGCGTATAAACCTTTTCCGGAAGAAGGGCGTAAACGGTTTGGCAATTCTCCGCAGCGTTCACAAAAGCCACCGAGACGTACCCCTCTCTGTCAATGGCAATGCCGAAAGAGAGGTCGCGCAGGCTTTGCAGAATGTCCTTGCCCTTTGACGTGCTGAACTGATCGACCACCATTCCGTCGGTCTGCATGCAGGGCAGAATGCGCAAAGTGTAGTGATCCCTGCTTTCAAAGGTCAATTCCAAAAGTGCCGTGGGCATCTCCGTCAGGTTGAAAAGATAGTTTCCTAAACTGTAGAAGATGGGTTTTCCCATGTGGGAATCAATGCCCTGTAAACAGTGGGAATGACCGCCCACAATGAGGTCGGCGCCCGCCTCCACGAAATGATAGGAAGCGTCCCGCTGTGCCTCTTCAATCTGTGTGGTGCCCTCGTAACCGTAATGGACGTAAACAATGACAAAATCGGCCTTCGTCTTCGCCTCGGCGATCTTTTCGCAGACCAGCGTCTCGTCGTAGCATCCGCAGATTCCCGGCACATCCTCCTCCGCCACGATGGTATAGTACTGTTTTTCCGCGCGGGAGGTGGCGATGATGGCGACGGTCATACCGCTCATCTCATAGTAATACGGCTCGTAGGCCTCCGCCGCATTTCTGCCTGCGCCCACCGTAGGCAGTCCCATGTCCCGGAAGGTATCCAGCGTATCCAGAAACGCGTCCTTGCCGAAATCGTACACATGGTTGTTGGCAAGTCCGATAAGATCCGCGCCCATGGTTTTGAACTCCTGCGCGGTTTTGGTGGACGTGCGGAAGGTGTACGCCTTCCCTTTTAGTGCCGAACCCCTGTCGCTCACCGAGGATTCGCAGTTTACCAGAAGCAGATCCGCCGCGCGCATGCGCTCAAGAATCGCGGAGGAAAAACATTGCTCGATAGTGCGCCCTTTGCTTTGGGCATGAGGATAAATCCGATAGTTTTCCGCCAAATTGATGTCCCCTGTGAAAGCGATTGTAAAGGGAACGAAAGGTTCAGGGGTAGGGGTAGGAACCGGGGTAGGGGTAGGATCTGGAGTGGGCGATGCGGGCGTCGGAGACGGGAACGACGAAAAATCGGGCGAATCGCTTCCCGAGGACGGAGAATTTTCCCATGGGTATGACGACGGCAGTTCCTGTTCTTTGCCCGAAGAAACTCCGTAAGACTGGGAAAAGAGAGGAGGATCGGTACGATCGACTTTCGGCGAAACATGCGAACAGGAACAAAGAATAAAACAGAGGGCAAAAGCCAGAACAGAAAATCTCGTTTTCATATATGGCGTATTCCTTTCTTTTACACACCGGAACCCGCTCTGAAAGGACGTTTCCGGCGGTTTTTCAACGCACCTTTTCTGAATATAATATACGGAAAAAGCACCAAAAAGTCAATGTGCATCCGAAATTTTTTAAAAAATAAAATATTTGTGCGGTTTCGTGAAAAGATTGCCGGTTTGTACCCGTCGAACCGAATCTGCCGGATGGGGAAAACGGTTGGATAACAGGCGTCCGACCCTACAAAGAAATTTCAGGAAGTCACCATCGCTTCTTTGGCACAAAATCCCCTTTCGCATAGAATAGTATCAGGTGCCTTTGAGGAGCGTCTCGGGCACTCACATAAACTACCGCATACCGATGAAGGGAAAAATTTAAGATGATAGATAACAGAAACTCATGCTTTGGAGGGAAACCTGCCCGCAAGGACAATGTGTGCGTCGATTCGATGCAGATCCTCGACAGCTGCAAAGATAAGGATTGCTTTGAGGACGTGCGCGTCTATTTGACCGAGTTCGGTCAGGATGTCATCGAAAAAACAGGAAACGTCAAAGTGAAGGATACCAAAGTAGTTTGCGTCAATGTACAGGCGGATCCCATTCAGTTCAACAAAGGATTTTATCAGATCACCGTGCGCGTCTACACCAAACTCTGTTTTGAAGCCTGCCTGTGCCCCGGCAAATCTCAGGAATTTGAGGGTGTGGCAGTAACCGAAAAGAAAGTAGTGCTGTACGGCGGCGAGGGATTTGTCCGCGTCTTCAGAAGCACGCCCATCGACGACGGCTTCTGCTCCGAACCCTGCGATTTTGAAGAGGGCAGCAATAAACCCACCGTGGTGGTGGAAATGGTGGATCCCATGGCCCTCTCGGTCAAGGTTAAGGAAAAATGCAACTGCACCTGTGACTGCTGCTGCTGCACCTGCGTTGAGGAATTGCCCAAGAACGTCTGCTGCCAAGTCAACGGATGCCTTGTGGATCATGCCGGACTGCAAAAACTTCTTTATGTCACCCTCGGTTTCTTCTCGGTGATCCGCATCGAGCGTCCCGGTCAGTTCATCCTCTCCGCCGAGGAATATTGCGTTCCCGACAAAGAGTGCATGCCCATGGACGAAGAGGATCCCTGCGCCGTCTTTGCCAAAATGGCTTTCCCCACGGCACAGTTCTGCCCGTCTTCCTGCCCATGCGCCTCTCCTGCCCCCAGCGCTCCTTCTTCCTGCTCGTGTAAGAAATAATTCGGCAAAAAACTTTCTGCCTATAAATAAAATATAATTTCTTTGAACAACTTCGGCGCGGCTTCCCCCGTATCTCGGCCGGCCCCCGAAAATTCTAAACGTGGACGAAGAATCCCTAAAAAAGCCCGTGTGCGCTTTGCCGCACACGGGTTCAGAATGAAGACAAAGTCTTTGCGGGGCCTTGCCCCGCACCCCATTCAGGGGACTTTTTAAAAGAAGTCCCCTAAAAACCTTCAAAAACTTTTGAAAAAAGAGGTTGATTCGCTCTTCGGCTTCCAAAAAGCGGGTTTGCCGCAATTTACGCCCGTGTGCGCTTTGCCGCACACGGGTTTTTGTCAAAACAGAGCAGCAGTTCAGGCTTTAAACCCGTCTTTCAGTGACACGATTCGGTTGAAGGTGTTCTCATATTTGCTGTCCTTGCAAAAATATCCGGTACGCACAAACTGAAAACGGTCGCCCACGCGGGCTTCACCCACCGACGGCTCCGCTTTGGCGTGTTCGACGGTGACAAGCGACGTAGGATTCAGGTAGTTGTTGTAAAGCGCGTGCCCTTCGGCGTCGGTTTCGGCGTCCGCCATGTTCTCCAGCGTGAACAGTCGGTCGTAAAGGTTGACCGTCACGTCGGAAGAATATTTTGCCGACACCCAGTGAATCGTTCCCTTGATTTTTCTTCCGTCTGTGGGATTGCCGTTGCCGCTCTCCAAATCCGCCATACAGTGCACTTCCGTCACGTTTCCGTTCTCCCCGTGCGTCACCCGGCAGCATTTGACGATATACGCGCCCATCAGACGCACTTCTCCGTCCGGTTTCATTCTGAAAAATTTCGGAGGCGGGACCTCCGCGAAATCCTCGGCATCAATATACAGGTCCTTTGTAAAAATCACCTTTCTCGTGCCCATTTCCGGATGCTGGGGGTGGTTGGGCAACTCAAAAACTTCCTCATAGCCGTCCGGCAGATTGTCGATAATCACCCGGATGGGCCGAAGCACGCACACACGTCTCGGCGCTGTCTCGTTGAGTTCATCCCGAATACAGGCTTCCAGCATGCGGATATCCACCAGATTGTCCGACTTGGAAATGCCGGCATTGCGTACAAAAGTCAAAATGGAGGAAGGCGTATACCCCCTTCTGCGCAGGGCGTGGATGGTAGGCAGCCGCGGATCGTCCCAACCGTCCACAATGCCGTTTTCCACCAGATACCTCAGATACCGTTTGCTCATCACGGTTCCGGTCACGTTGAGTCTGGCGAACTCCCGCTGCTTTGGTTTGTGTTCCACGCCGATATTGTCCACCACCCATTCGTAAAGCGGTCGGTGGTTTTCAAATTCCAGGGAACACAGAGAATGGGTGATGCCCTCGGTGGCGTCCTGAATGGGGTGGGCAAAGTCATACATGGGATAAATGCACCACTCGTCTCCTTGACGGTGATGGTGGCAGTATTTGATGCGGTAGATGATGGGATCCCGCAGATAGGTGTTGGGACTTGAGGGGTCGATCTTGGCGCGCAGGGTTCTTGAGCCTTCGGGGAATTCACCGTTCTTCATTCTGTAGAAAAGATCGAGATTCTCTTCCACGCTCCGGTTCCTGTAAGGGGAAACCCGGCTCGCCTCCGAGCGGTCCGTTCCTTTGTATTCGATAACGTCCTCTCTGGAAAGATCGCATACATAGGCTTTGCCGTCCTTTATAAGTTTCACCGCATATTCAAAGCAGAGAGGGAAATAGTCGGATCCGTAGAAGATTCCGCCGTTAGGCCGTTCCCCAATGAGCCAGGTGATATCCTCTAAGATGGAATCCACGTATTCCGCGTCCTCTTTGGTGGGATTGGTGTCATCGTAGCGCAAATTGAATTTTCCGCCGTATTTTTTAGCCGTATCAAAATTGATCATGATGGCTTTTGCCGAACCGATGTGCAGATACCCGTTGGGTTCCGGCGGAAAACGCGTGTGAATTTTCAGTTCCGGATCCTTTTTGAGATCCTCGTCGATGATATCAAATATAAAATTGCTTGACTCGTTCCTCTCCATTTGATTCCTTTTCCCTCCAAACTTCCAATCTCAAAAGGGCGGGCAGCCCTTTTCTAAAACGCCTCTTACAGCGCGTCAATATACCGTTTCACACGGGCAAGTGCCCGTTCTTTGCCGAGAATCTGGAGAACGGTATAAAGATCCGGGGAATTCAGTCTTCCGGTAAGCGCCAAACGGATAAAAGAGGAGACATCGCCCACATGCCCTTTGTAGGCCTTCGGATTTTCCTTATAGACTTTCACATCGGGACAGAAACAGTTCTGGGCCGAAATTCTTTTCACTCCCTCAAACCACGCGGCGCTGTCTGCGTGTTCATCGTAGTTCTCCAAGAAATCGGAGAGACATTTCCGAATCTCCTCTTTTGAAAACCGATCATCCGGGCCGTCCCGAAACTCGAAGAGTTCATCGTAAAAAAAACTCATGTAGTCCTTGACTTCCGAAAGCCGCGCATAATCCTTGCGCGGTTTCTTTCCGCCCCTTCCGATGGCGAGAATCGCGCAGGCATAGTCCCTGTTTCCCGCAAGAATTTCTCCGAAAGCGGGATCATTTTCCCTTGCCCACTCAAGAGTAAGACTGTAAACCTCCTCCGCACGCATTTTCGAGAGCACATTCCTTGAAACATCTTCCAGTTTGTCAAAATCGAAAAGGCATCCTGAAACCGACATCTTTTTGACCGAAAAAGGGAATTCCGTATAGGGTTTGTCGGGGTTTTGCGACCGCCATTCCTCATAGTTGCTGTTTAAAAGCGTCATCACATACTCGCAAACGCTCTGCGCCGGATAGCCCATACGGCTGTAGTCGTCGAGATTCGCTCCCATGTCCCTTTTGGACAGTTTTTTCTTTCCACCCTTTTCGTCCAGTTTCATGATCTGCGCAATGTGCATATACTTGGGCGGTTTGAACCCCAGATACGCAAAAAGCTGCAGATGTTTGGAAAGGCTGGGGAGCCATTCCTCTCCGCGGACGACATGCGTGGTGCCCATCAGGTGGTCGTCCACCGCGTGGGCGAAATGGTAGGTAGGTACACCGTCAGATTTAAGCAGGACAAAATCCTCGTCGTTTTCCGGGAGTTCCAAATTTCCCCTGACAAGGTCGGTGACCCGCACCTTTCTTTCACTGTTTTCCGCCGAACGAATACGCAAGACAAAGGGTTCCCCCTTCTCTACATGCTCCTTTGCCTCTTCAAAGGTAATTTCCCGCGCCTCTTTCTGCTCGGCGCGGCGGCGCGCTTCGGCTTGTGTCCAGTCGGTGTTTTTCAACTCCTCTTTCTTGTCGAACCGCCTCAGTTCCTCAATCTCTTCTTCGGTGGAAAAACAGGGATAGGCCAGACCCTTGCGCACAAGAAATTTGGCATAAACACGGTAGATACCCACCCGCATGCTCTGCTTGTAGGGACCGTAGTCCCCCCGTTCTCCGTCAAGGGTCACGCCCTCGTCAAAACGCACGCCGTAGCGTGCGAGAGTCCGCACCAGCGCCTGCGCCGCCCCGGGCACCTCCCTTTTGGCGTCGGTATCCTCGATGCGCAGGTAGAACACGCCGCCCGACTGATGGGCAAGCCGTTCTCCCACCATTGCGGGAAACAATCCCCCGAAGTGCACGAATCCCGTGGGACTGGGCGCAAACCTGGTCACCTTCGCCCCCTCGGGCAAGACTCTTGCGGGATAGATCTCTTCCAGTTCCTCTGGCGTTTGAACAACGTCGGGAAACAGAAGATCCGCCAAACGTGTGTTGTCCATAAATACCTCTTTCCGTGTTTGCGTTCACATTCGTGTTTGCTCTTATACCTGCGGTTTTTCTTTGTATCCGTATCTGATCCGCATATTTCTGTTTCGTATTCCCATCTGCGCCCGTCTTTGTGCACTCGACTTAAAGCCCATAGAACCGGCGTTCTCCGTAAACAGTGGTAAAACTCCCATGGCCCGGATAAACCGAAAGGTTTGAAAGCGAGAGAAGCCTTTGGACAGACGCAGCCATCTCTTTCGAATTTCCTCCCGGCAGATCGGTTCTCCCCACACCCCGGTAAAACAGCGTATCCCCTGAGAGGAGCAGATCCGCCGTTCTATAGCAAACCGATCCGGGCGTATGCCCGGGCGTTTCAAGAACCGTCAGTTTTTCCTCTCCCAAAGGGATTTCGTCGCCCTCCGACAGCAGTTTTTCAGGTTTCGTCTGTACTTTCAAGGGGACTTGCCGAAAGGAAAGGGAAGCGTTGAGCCAGCCGTCGGTCAAGCCCTTTTCGTCCTTTTGCGGGCAGAAAAACGGCGCGCCGGTCATGGCGACGAGCGGATCGAGCGCGGTCATATGGTCAAAATGGCTGTGCGTCAGAAGAATAGCCCGCAGCGTCAGTCCGTTTTCCCTGAGAGTCTCAAAAATTTTCAACGCGTCAAAGGCGGGATCAATCAGCAGGCAATTTCCCTGGGAACTTTCGCTTGTGAGAATATAACAGTTCGTCTCAAGCGGTCCCAACGTCAGAATCTGCAGCTTCACGCCTCTTCCCCCTCTTTTGCGCAGTGCGTACGGCTGCGTATTCGCATGCCTACGCGCGGTATGTACCTGCATCTTCATGCGCGTGCGCGCATGCCAATGCACGTTTCCCACGGTCGTGCATTTTATCACAAATTCCTTTTCCTGTCAAGCGGCAAGTTTTATAAGCAAATCCTATGAATCGGCCCGATCTTTTCCATAAGCGCCGTCTCCCGTTTGCGGCAGGTCATCAGAAAAATCTGATTTTTTCCCGCCGCCGCCCGCCGGTACAGCGCCATGAACGCTGCCGCAAGACGCAAATCGTCCAGATTTGAAAAACTTTCGTCAAGAATCACAGGCATTCGCCGTGCGTCGAACATGCTGTCGACAAGCGCCAAACGAAGAGCGATATAGCACAGTTCCTTCATGGCGCCGCTGAGCGTTGTCAGTCTAAAACTCACTCCCTCGGCGTCAACAGCGCACACACCGAATTCCTCGGAAACAGTGAGTTCCTTATACCTCCCGCCGCTGGCCTGCTCCAAAAACTCCGAGGCCTGCCGCGCAATGTTCGGCAGAATCTGTCCGCGCATATAGCGAAGGCTTTGACGAATCGCGTCCCTTGCCGCCTTTTTCACCGTCAACTGTTCCTCAAGTTCGGCAAGTTTTTCCGAAATCCCTTTTCCGTCCTCCTGAAGAGCGAACCGATCCTCCATCGTCCGTTCCAACTCACCGATCTGTTTTCTCTGCGTCTCAATCCGAGCATCCAACGCATCGCTGGTCTGTTTGTAAAAATTGATTTTTACCGACAGTTCCTTATAATCTTTGGAAGAAAGTTCCTCTTTTATTCCGTCTGTACGCAGCAGTTCCAAAAGATTTCTCAATTCCTCCTCCGAGGTTTCGGTCTCCAAAGCTGCGAACGCCGATTTTGCCTGCTTTTCGTTTTCCGTCAGTTGTTCGATTTTCTCATACGCCTCCTCGGCTCTGCCGCATAGATCCCGCAATTCTTCGACGTTTTCGCAGGTTTTTCCCCAGCGTGCCGCCATTTCCCTGATTCTCAAAACCAGTTCCCGCCAGATCTCCTCCCCGCGCATGCAGCGTCGCTTCTCCTCCTCAATGCTTTTGGCGAGCGCCCGCCTGTCGGCGGCGCGGACAGCGCCGTCCTCAATCGCCCTTTCAAGATCCTCCCTGCTCTCGGCCCCCGCTCGGGCATAAAGTGACGCCTCTTTTGACTTCGTCTTTTGAAAAGCCGAAAAAAACCACGCGGCAAAAACTGCGCTTATGAGAAACAGGCATCCGCAGACAACCGCGCCCACCGGCTTGCGGCACAGCGCGAAAACCAGAGTGAGAATCAGCGCGAAAACCGCCGCGCCGCACGAAACAAAGGCGTAGTTCCTTTCTGAAATTCGTTTTTGGACGCAATCCTGCAAAAGGACAAGCAGGTTTCCCTTTCCTCCCTCCGGTTCTTTGGGCAGGTTGTCCCACCGCTCCCGGAGATTCTCCAGCCGTTCCCGTGCGTCGTCCAACGCGCGTCTGCAATTCACCGCCTCCGAAAGCATGTGGGAAGACTCCTTTACGTAAGCCCTGTCCGGCAAAAACCCTTCATAAGACAGTTCGTCCGCGGCGCTTTTCAGGGCTTGCCGCGCCTTTTGCAGTTCCTCCGCGGCCTGTCCGGCATTCTTTATACGCCGCAGACGTTTCTGCGCGTCCGCATGCGTCAGTCTTTTGCTGCAAATTTCCAGTTCTCGTTTGTTGCTTTCGGTCTTTTTGATGTTTTCTTTCAGATTTTTTTGAAGTCTTTCATATTCGGTTTCTTTTTCTTCCGCTCTTTTTTCGCGCAGCGCCAGATCCTGCGCGCGCGTCCGCAGTTCTTCTAACAATCCCTCCGACTGCCCTTTGCCCTCAAGATCCTCAATCTCTTTCTCCAGCATCTGGGCGCTTCTTTCGGCGTTGAGCGACTCGTCGGCAAAGGAGAGCATATTCTCCACCGCCTTTTCCAGATGTTCCGGCAGGATCGCCCGCTTGTCCGATTGCGCCATGAAACAGGAACGTTCAAAAACCTCCCTTGAAACGCCCAAAAACATGGCGGCGGGATCTTTGCCCTTCACCGGGACGTTCTTTTGCAGATCGACGACGTTGACCGTCTCCTCCACCGTGTTCTTAACGGACATCCGAGCGGTGCGTTCAATACAAAAGCGTCCCTTCTCGCAAAGGAGTTCCAGCGACCCTGACGCTTCCTGTCCGCCTTGCGGCGCGTAGCGTTCCCATTCGTTCTCTATGGGAGAATTCTGCTTTGCCGGTCCGAAAAAGATGAAGATGATAAAGTCGGCAAGCGTGCTTTTGCCCGCTTCATTTTCCCCCTCGATCATGTTGATCTCCGGTGTGAACTCAAAACGCACATCGGCAAATTTTCCGAATTTTTTGATGCGGATTTTTTCTATGATCATGTTGATGACCGTCCCTTTCTGAATTGCCGGAAATTTCGCGCCAAAAACTTTCACGCCGCGGGTCTCATGCGGCGGGCGTCGCTAGTCTCATGCGGCGAGCATCGCGAACAATCTTTGCACGGCTCCATGCGTGCCCCGAAACGCGCGCCGTCTTGCGCAGACCTCAAAACAAACCGTCGAAGACGCGTCTTTTTAACCTTCGCCTTCTTTGAGGAACGCCTCCAGTTCGGTAAAATTTTTCACGGTCGCTGTGATGTGAAGACCGCCCGGCGCCCGTTCGCCTGAAGGATTGTACCACACGCACTCCAATCCGTAGTTGTTCGCTCCCTGTATATCGCTGGTCAGCGAATCCCCGATAACCAGCGCGCGCTCTTTGGAAAAACCCGGGATTTCCCGCGTTGCCCTTTCAAAAAACAGCGCGTCGGGCTTTTTGCATCCCATTTGCTCGGATATAAAAATTTTTTCGATATAGTTTCCAAGTCGGGTTCTTGAAAATCTTCCAAGTTGAACCTGTGTCAGCCCGTTGGTGATCACATAGATCCTTGCCTTCCGGCACAGTCTTTCAAGCATCTCCTCCGCTCCCGGAAAAAGAATTGCCGTTTCCGAAAGATTCCGTTCATAGACGGCGTTGACTTTCACGGGGTCGCAGTCCACGCCATAGTGGTCAAGAAAGAGCGCGTATCTCTTCACCACCAACTCCCCTTTGGTCAATTCTCCCCTTTCAAGTTCCTTCCAGCACCGATCGTTGTAACGGCTGTAGGTTTGTGTCATCCCGTCCTTCAGTTCAATGTCAAAATCGCGCATCGTTCTTGCAAATGCCCGTGCCTCGCAGGCCGTAAAGTCAAACAGCGTGTTGTCCGCGTCAAACAGCAGAATATCATAGTTCATCCGGAAGTTCTGTCTCCTTTCTCCGGTTTTTCCGATCTCTCCAGCGCCTCAAAGCCGCATTTCAGAATTTTGGAGCGCAGTTCCCTGTCTGGAGTGCTGCGCGCGACGGTATTCACAAAAACCGACCGAAAGTCCTTCCCGTCCCCGGAAGGTTCGCAAACCATCAATGTGTGATCCCTGAAGGTGAGGCGGCCAAGTCTTTCGGACAATTTGGCGAACACCTCTCTTTTCAGTCTGAAAGAAGGAAGCACCTGCCCCGTGATCTCCACTTCCAGAAACGTGTCGGCGTCGGCTCCCAACTCCCTTATGCGCCCACTCAACTGCTCAAAAAGAGGGAAGCAGTCGCCCAGTCCTTCCGCCGACAGCGAGACCCGTTCGAAACGTCTTCTGGAGAAGCGCACGGTTTTGCTTTGCAGAAGCAGTTCTCCGTTTTGTTTATCAAGCGCCAGAATTCGCGCGCCCCTGTGTCCCGATTCCCCGTAGTCCAGCCCTTCAGGCGAACCGGACACGGCGTAGAAGGTGTCCCCGGCCTTTAGCAGTTCCGACGGACGATGTTCATGTCCCAGTGCCAGATAATCCACTCCCGAATGGGCGATTTCCTCAGCCGTCACGGGACAGCATCCCTCCTCTCCTTCCAAACTGCCGTACCCACAAAGCAGATTGCATCGCTCTTTTTTCATCGGAGGCATCACCGCGAAGGGATTGCGGTACAGTTTTCTGTGGCAGAACGCGTACCCGTATACCGTGACATTGAACTGGTCCACTTCAAAGGACGTGATCTGTTCGCTTTTAAAAACATGCACGTTGGGAGAAAACTCCGCGACGTCGTAAAAACACCCGCGTCTGTAGCAGTCGTTTTTTCCCGGCACAAGGAATATCTCGGTTTCGGGCGTGTTTTCAAACTCTCTCAAAAGGAGTCTCTGCGTCTCCTCGGTGGGCAATGCCCTGTCCAGAAGATCGCCTGCAAAAATCAAAACATCGACCTTCTGATCCCTTGTGTACATCATGATGTTCGCAAACAGCGCCCGCTGTTCCTTCTGACGCAGCTGCGAAAACGCCGGATCCTCCGAAAGCAGTTCCTTGTCCAAATGCAAATCTGCGGTATGCAAAATGCGGATCATGATCTGTCTCTTCCTTTTTCCTGTTTTCTTTCCAAATCTTTAAGTCCAAACAGGCACGACCCTGCGGCGGCACAGTTTGATCTGTCGTTTTGGAATTCCCCTGTCATTATAATCTTCTTTTTTGAAAATTGCAACTTTTTCTTTTGAATTCCCAAAACTTCTTCGACTTTTTACAGAATTTTTAAACAGGAAAAATCCCATGAACCCCCTTTTATTTTTTTGAAGAATGTGCTATACTAGATGGGGGAGTGCGGCAACAAGGGAAAATGCCCTGCAAGTTGCTCGCCGTCTGCCGAAATCTCTTCCCGCACAGGTTGCCGCAACGGCTGTCCGCACGGTTCGACCTCCGTTCTACGCTCTTTCCGGCGTTTTGTCCCACGTGATTTTCGGCGCTTTGCCCCATACTTTTACACAGTGTTTCCGTACCGCGCGCTTGCCCCAAAGAAACGGCAAGCCGCCTTTGAATACAGACCGCAGTCCGACACAGAGGAAAAACAAATGGCAAACTATAGAAGAAACCGAATCAATGAGGAAGTTCAGAGAGAACTGTGCGAAATTCTCAGGGAAGTCAAGGATCCGCGAGTATGCCGGGCGCTTGTCAACGTCACGGCCGCCGACGTTTCGGCGGATTTGAAATACGCCAAGGTTTTCTATTCCACACTTGGAAAATGTGAGGAAGAGGAAGTACAGGAGGGCCTTGTCAGCGCTCAGGGGTTCATCCGCACCCAGATTGCCCGGAGGCTGAATCTGCGTGTCACCCCCAAATTCACCTTCATCAAAGACCGATCCGCGGAGAACGGCGCCCGCATCTCCTCGCTTTTAAAACAGGTGGAAAAAGACCTACGGGACAACGCCGACGGCGCCGACAGTACCGAAAGTTCCGACGGCATCCGCCGTGTGCCCACGCTGGATTCTGCAAAGGAAGAAAACTGTCCCGACGGCGCCGAGGATTGTTCGGGTGATTCCCCGAACAAAAACCCCTGAAACGCGCCAAAGCGAACTCGCAGCCACTCCCAAAACCGAAACCCAGAACAGAGATCCCGGCCGAAGTCAAAGCGATAAGAAGGAAAAAGGCCGAAAGGAACCGTAAATTCATGAACAACATTTCTCTTTTTGAAGTCGCGAGAATGCTTCTCAGCCGGAACAACTACGCCCTCTTAATCCATCGCCATCCCGACGCCGACGCGGTGGGTTCCGCCGTGGCGCTGCGTCTGATTCTCGAAGCGCTTGGCAAAAACGCGGAAATTCTTTGCCCCGATGAAGCGCCCGCCTACCTCTCTTTTCTGTTAAACCCCGGGGAACGTCTCGCGGCGAAAGGGTGTTCGGCGCCAAGAGAGGAAAAAAAACAGGCGACCGTTTCAGAAGGGCGAGAAAGAAAAACCTACATAGCCGTAGACGTAGCGGAGTCAACTCTGCTGGGCTGCGTGTGGGAAGAAATCGGGGGAAAAGTGCTCCTGAAACTGGATCACCACCGCACAGGCAAGGACTTTGCCCAATACAACTACACCGACCCCGAGGCATGCGCCGCGGGGGAGATTGTCTACGAACTCGGCAAACTGCTGGGGGTTTGTTCGAAGGAAATCTCTTCTGCGCTCTATGCCGCCATCGCGTCGGACACCGGATGCTTTCGCTACTCCAACACCACCGCACGCACATTGGAGATCGCCGCGGATCTGTACAAAGACGGCATCGACGCACCCAAGTTGAACAGCGCGCTCTTTGAAAGCAAGGCTCTTCAAACCGTAAGAGCCACCGCCATCGGCATTCAAAACGCAAGATTTTTTCTTGAGGGGGGCGCGGTTCTCTCCTGTTTCACTTCCGAAATGCGTGAAAAGGGCGGTTTTTGCGACGAGAACTTCTCGGAACTCTCCTCGGCACTGCGAGAAATTTCGGGCGTGGAGGTGTCCGCAACCCTGGTGCAGAATCCCGATGATCCGAAAAAATTCCGGCTGTCCACAAGAAGCAAAAGTTTCTTTGACTGCTGCGCGCTGTGCGGTTGTTTTGACGGCGGAGGACATTTGCGCGCCTCAGGCGCGACTGTGTACGCAGAAAGCCCGGAGGAAGCGTCTCGAAAAGTAGAAGAGAAGATCAGAGAACTATGGAAGAACTGAATGAACCGTCGGGAGTGCTCCTCCTTGACAAGAGCGCCGGTATGACGTCCCACGATGCGGTAGGCCAGGTTCGCAAACTTTACGGCATACGGCAGGTGGGACACACCGGCACGCTTGACCCCATGGCTACCGGCGTTTTGCCGATTCTTTTGGGCAGAGCCGCCAAAGCGAGCGAATACCTTCTCTGTGAAAAAAAACGCTATGAAGCGGTTTTGCGGTTGGGGCTTTCGACAGACACCGAGGATATTTCAGGAGCGGTTCTTTCGGTTTGCAGCGACCTTCCCAAAAAGGAACGGGTATTTGAGGCTGCCTCCTCCTTCAGGGGGAACATCCTCCAGATCCCTCCCATGTACAGCGCGCTGAAGATTCACGGCCAAAAACTTTGCGACCTTGCAAGAAAAAACATCGAAGTGGATCGGCCGGCACGCAGCGTCACGGTGTACGCGTTGGATATCAAGGCTTTGAACGAGGAGGAAGGATTGTACGCCCTAGATGTGTGCTGCTCCAAAGGAACATATATCCGGACACTCTGCGCGGATATCGGGAAGAAACTTTCCTGCGGCGGCGTTATGGCGGCGCTGCGGCGCACGGAAAGCGGTTCCTTTTCTCTGTCGGACGCGCTGACACTGGAGCAGTTGAAAGAACTGTCCCCCAAGGAGCGCAAAGAGGTTCTTTTGCCCGTAGAAAAATGCTTTTCCTCTTTGCCTGCCGTCGTTCTTCCGCCCTTCTTCAGAAGGCTGTGTTCCTCCGGGTGTCCCATATACCTGAAAAAACTCGGTCTTGATCTGCCTGAGAAAAGCAGGGTCAGACTTTACGACGGGGAAAAATTTTTCGCGCTGGGAGAAGTAGGTGTTTACGGCGGAGAACCGGCCGTGAAGGCGGTCAAACAATTCGTGCTCTACGGCGGCGAAGAGAGGAACGGAAACCCGTAAGGCAAGGAAAAAGGAAGCGGCGCGGCAAGACGTAAAAGCCGAAGCGCAAAAATCCGATACCGCGCTTCGGTTCAAACCATGGGAGTTTCCGAACCCGTATGAACGACGAACCGGGCAAGGCCCAAAAATCAAACCGGGAGGACCGATATATGCTGATTCTGGCGTCCAAATCTCCCCGCAGGCGGGCTTTGATCGAACATTTGGGCATTCCCTATGAAGTTTGCTCCCCGGAGGCAAGCGAAGTTCTCGACAGTCCCCTGCCACCCGATCAAACAGTCCTTGTTCTCTCGGAAAGGAAGGCGCTGTCCGCGGCGCGCTTTCATGAAAACGATATTGTCTTGGGCGTGGATACCGTGGTGTACGCTAAAGGTGAAATTCTCTTAAAGCCCAAGGACAAGGAGGATGCGGCGAGAATGCTGCGTCTGCTTTCCGGGGACACCCATCAGGTATTTTCGGGCTTCACGCTGGTGCGCGGAAAACAGCTGCACCGTGAGTGCGTGTGCACCGCCGTGCGTTTCGCCGCCCTCACGGAAGAAGAGATTCTCCGATATATCTCCACGGGCGAGCCCTTCGACAAAGCGGGCGCCTATGGCATTCAGGGGAAAGGCAGTCTGTTTGTGTCGGAAATTGAGGGAGATTACCACTCGGTGGTGGGCCTGCCCATTCATAGAATTTATCTTGCTTTAAAAAACGAATTCGGGGTCACATTTCAATGAAGGAAACAGAAAAAGCCACAAGGGTTGTGGAAATTCTGGAAGAACACTATCCTGAGGCCGTCTGCGCTCTGCGCTATGACGGAGAGCCATGGAAACTTCTGGTGATGGGCAGACTGTCCGCCCAATGCACCGACGCCAGGGTGAATATCGTCTGCCAAAGTCTCTTCGCCCGTTTTCCGTCGGCAGAGGCGCTGGCAAAGGGAGCGCTTCCGGAAATCGAGGAACTGGTGCGCCCCTGCGGGCTATACCGCACCAAAGCGGCGCAGATCAAGGAAGAGTGCCGAATGCTCACCGAGGACTTTGGGGGAACGCTCCCCTCGGACATGGATCTTCTCCTCTCCTTCCCCGGCGTAGGAAGAAAAATCGCCAACCTTTTAAGAGGTGATCTTTTCGGTCTGCCCGCCGTTGTAGCAGACACCCACTGTATTCGAATCTCGGGCAGACTTGGATTCGTGAAGGAAGGGGAAAAACGCCCAGAAGTCGTGGAGAATGCGCTGAAAGAGATCATCGCTCCCGAAAAACAGTCCGACTTTTGCCATCGACTGGTGCTCTTCGGACGGGAGATCTGTTTTGCCAGATCCCCCAACTGCGACATCTGTCCTCTGAGGGAACTGTGCTGCTACCGAAACAGTGGCACGGCAAAAAAGGAAGTTCCCGAATCGGGAACAAAAGACGTCAGCGGCAAACGGTAAGGAACGAAGACCGGAAAGAGCGAATCGGAACGCGCATCTCCTTGGCCGTGCAGAGGCGA
>CANQNM010000029.1 GCA_947625265.1 uncultured Clostridia bacterium | reverse complement strand
CGTGAAATACGGCCACCCTTCACGGTTTTGGAAACACGGTTTACTACAACCAGTTTATCCTGAAGATCAAGCTCTTCAATGTTGATGTTCTTAGCCATGTTAACCTCCTCGATCAGAACTTGAGTCCGCCTTCACGGGCTCCGGCGGCAAGTTCGCTCACACGTCCGTGATACAGGTAACCGCCACGGTCAAATACCACTTCGGAAATACCCTTGCCCAACGCGCGCTCCGCAATGAGCGCGCCCACTTTCTTTGCCGCTTCCTTGTTGCCGCCGCCCTCAAAGCCGCTTTCATAAGTGGATGCCGAGCAGAGAGTCACGCCGGCTACATCGTCAATGATCTGTGCCTGAATATTGTTTTCAGAACGGTACACGCAAAGACGGGGTTTGTCCGCGGTTCCGGAAATTTTCGCTCTGACTCTCTTGTGCCGCTTTACACGCGCAGCGTTAGAATCCTTTTTTGATACCATCTCAATCCACTCCTTTCGTTATTTACCGGTCTTTCCGGCCTTGCGGCGAATTACTTCGTCAGAATACTTCACGCCCTTGCCGAGATACGGCTCAGGAGGTCTTTTTTCGCGGATTTGCGCCGCAACCTGTCCGACCTTCTGTTTATCCGCGCCTTTTACAATGATCGTATTGGCGTTGGGCACCTCAAACGTGATGCCATCGCCTTCTTTAAGACAGTACTTCGCCTGGGGTAAACCGTTGACCATGGAGTGACCGAGATACAACTGAAGGGTGCTTCCCTGCTTCACAGCCCTGTACCCAACGCCCACAATTTCCAGTTTCTTTTCAAAACCCTGAGAAACGCCGACCACCATATTGTGGAGCAAAGCCCTTGTAAGTCCATGCAGCGCTTTGTTCTCTTTTTCATCGTCGGGGCGACTGACATGCAGCGCGCCCGCTTCCTCCCTGATGGTCATCGCAGGGTGCATTTTTTTGGACAATTCCCCTTTGGGACCCTTCACGGTCACCGTATTGTCCTCACCCAATTTCACGGTAACACCGGCGGGGATTACAACCGACATTCTACCAATTCTTGACATTTGTCTTTTCCTCCCTCTTCCGGTTTACCACACAAAGGCGAGAATTTCGCCGCCGATGTGTTCTTTTCTTGCCTGTTTATCGGTCATGATGCCTTTGGAAGTGGACACGATGGCAATGCCCAGTCCGTTCATTACCTTGGGCATATCCTCACACCCCGAATAGATCCGCAGACCGGGCTTGGAAACTCTGCGAATGCCCTGAATGACTTTCTGTTTCCCCACATACTTTAAAGTAATGTGTAAAACCCCCTGCTTTCCGTCTTCCACAAGTTGATAGGATTTGATATACCCCTCTTCCGCCAAAATGTCGGCGATTGCCTTTTTTACATTGGAGGCTGGTACATCCACTGTATCGTGTTTTGCATTGTTGGCGTTGCGAATTCTCGTGAGCATATCCGCAATAACATCTGAAATTTGCATATTCATTTCCTCCTTTATGCAAGTTCTTTCTCTTGCTGCCCGCACAGCGGTCGTTTTCACACGGCTGGCTTATGTCGCCGCCCCTCATAAAGGGAACCGAATTTGCGGGCTGCTTGCCGGTGGTTAAAATTTAATTTCCTTCCGGCAGTGGAGCTTCTTTACATTCAGTGAATCCGTCCGATTCACCGGTTTTCGGCCTCTAGCCTTTTGTTGATTACCAAGAAGCCTTCTTTACGCCGGGAATCTCACCCTTATACGCCAGTTCCCTGAAGCAAATGCGGCAAATGCCATATTTGCGCATGTAAGCGTGAGGACGTCCGCAGATCTTGCATCTGTTGTACTCTCTGGTAGAGAACTTCTGCTCTTTCTGCTGCTTCAAAATCATAGCCGTTTTTGCCATTTTTTCTATCCTCCTTCTCTTACTTTGCGTAGGGCGCGCCCAGCATGGTCAGCAGATCTTTCGCTTCTGCATCGGTTCTGGCTGTCGTAACGAATACGATGTCCATTCCGCGAATCTTTTCCACTTTATCATATTCGATCTCAGGGAAAATTAACTGTTCCTTCAGACCTAATGCGTAGTTGCCCCGACCGTCGAAAGCGTTGGGATTGATTCCCTTGAAGTCACGCACTCTGGGAAGTGCAAAATTGAAAAGTTTATCCACAAACTCGTACATTCTCTCGTCTCTGAGCGTCACTTTCACGCCAATTTTCATGCCTTGACGGAGTTTGAAGTTTGCAACGGATTTACGCGCATAAGTGGGCACCGCCCTTTGACCCGCGATAATCGTGATGTCATTGATCACATTGTCAATGGCTTTGCTGTTTTCTTTCGCGTCGCCAACACCCACATTGATCACCACTTTGTCAAGTTTGGGAATCTGCATTACACTTTTGTATTCATATTTTTTCATCAGTGCCGGAGCAACATCGGCTTTGTAAATATCTTTTAGTCTTGCCATCTCTGTTTAACTCCTTCCTCAAATGCTCTTTCTGCATTTTGAGCAGATTCTAATCTTCTTGTCGCCGGTCGTGTCATACGCCACTCGCACGCCCTTCTTGCAGTTGTCGCAGAAAAGCATCACCTTGTCGGCATAAATCGCGCCTTCTACTTTGACAATGCCCCCTTGTTCTCCTTGCTGTCTGGGCTTTGTATGCTTACTCACCACGTGCACACCGCTGACGATTACCTTGTTCTCCTTCGGAGAAGTGGCGATGACTTTTCCTTTTACGCCTTTGTCATTGCCGGAAATTACGATTACCGTATCATCCTTTTTGATCCTCATCGTCGCCGCCTCCTTATAGAACTTCAGGCGCAAGAGAAAGTATCTTCAGATAATCCTTCTCACGCAATTCTCTTGCTACAGGCCCGAAAATACGGGTACCTCTCGGGTTTTTATCTTCTTTAATGATCACCGCCGCGTTGTCATCGAATTTTACATAGGAGCCGTCGGCTCTCTTAATACCCTTTACACTTCTGACGATCACTGCCTTGACCACTTCGCCTTTCTTGACGGTTCCGCCGGGTGCGGCCTTCTTTACGGTCGCGACCACTACATCCCCGATGTTGGCATATCTTCTGCCGGTACCACCGAGAACGCGGATGCACATCAACTCCTTTGCGCCGGTGTTGTCAGCAACCTTCATATACGTTTGCTGTTGAATCATTGTGCAAATCCTTTCTTTCGTACACGATCAAGTCGTGCCTACTCTCCGATTACTGCTGTAGCCTCGTTTTACTTGGCTTTCTCAATGATCTTAACCAGTCTCCATCTCTTGGTTTTGGACAAAGGTCTGGTTTCCATCACTTCTACAACATCACCCACAGTGCACTCGTTCTTTTCATCATGCACATGGATCTTTACTCTTCTTTTCATAACCTTGCCAAACAGCGGGTGTTTGAAATTGTCCTCAATGGCAACGACGGCCGTCTTCTCCATAGCGTTGCTGACAACCTTGCCCGTCCGTGTCTTGCGCAGGTTTCTTTCGGTTGCTTCACTCATGACGTATCTCCTTCTCTTTTTATGCGTTCTTTTCGTGAAGAACAGTCATCACGCGGGCAATGTCCTTCTTAACATCTTCGATCCTGTGGGGATTGTCAAGTTGATTGATGGCATGTTGAAAGCGAAGATTGAACAGTTCTTCTTTCAGATCCTTCAATTTTCCCTTCAACTCTTCGGCAGTCATGTTTCTAAGTTCTGTTGCTTTCATCGCCGCTTACACCTCCTGGACAGTCTGCTCTTTTGCTACAAACTTGCATTTGATGGGAAGTTTGTGGGTTGCAAGACGCATGGCTTCCTTGGCAATCTCAGGAGTCACTCCGTCCATTTCGAAGAGCACTCTGCCCGGTTTTACCACAGCCACCCAATACTCGGGCGAACCTTTACCGGAGCCCATTCGGGTTTCGGCGGGTTTCTCGGTGATCGGTTTGTCAGGAAAGATCTTGATCCAGACCTGCCCACCACGTTTGATATAACGGGTCATGGCAATACGGGCCGCCTCAATCTGATTGCTGGTGATCCATGCCGGCTCCAAGGCGACCAAGCCGAAGGAACCGTTGGTAATTCTATTACCGCTTGTGGCTTTTCCCTTCAGTCTGCCACGCTGTACACGTCTGTACTTCACTCTCTTGGGCATTAACATTATTTTGCGCCCCCTTCCTTATTAAACGGTTTGCGTTCACCGCTGAAAGGACGTCTTTCGCCGTTGTTGCCCTGACCTGCCGGGCGCTTGTCTCCAAAACGTCTGTCACCGCCCGGGCGTCTGTCGCCAGGACGTCTGTCACCGCCCGGACGTCTGTCGCCGGGGCGTCTGTCGCCCTGTCTGCGGTCGCCCGGTCTGCGATCCCGTCTGTCGTTTCTGGATGGCTCCTCGGGTTTTATGGTCGTGAAATGCTTTTTCACATCCGGCAAAACCTCACCTTTGAAGATCCATACCTTTACGCCGATTTTTCCGTAGGTGGTGTGCGCCTCGGCAAAACCGTAGTCGATATCGGCGCGCAATGTTTGCAGCGGAATGGTGCCCTCATGGTAGTGTTCACTTCTCGCAATCTCTGCGCCGCCTAAACGGCCGCCGACCGCTACCTTGATTCCCTTGGCGCCCAACCGCATGGTGCGCAGAATAGACTGCTTCATCGCGCGGCGGAAAGAGGCTCTTTTCTCAAGTTGTGCCGCGATGTTCTCAGCGACAAGTTGAGCGTTCATGTCGGGAACTCTTACTTCAATCACATTTACCGAAACGGGCTTCTTTACCAAAGTTTCCAGTTCTTTTCTGAGGTTCTCAATTTCCGCTCCGCCCTTTCCGATTACAAGACCGGGCTTGGCGCAATGGATATATACCTTCACTCTGTCCGCGGTACGTTCAATCTCAATCTTCGGAATACCCGCATCATAAAGTTTGGTCTTCAGAAATTTTCTGATCTTATAGTCGGAAACAAGCACGTCTCCAAAAGTCTCGTCGCTGGCATACCATCTGGAATCCCAGTTTTTAATCACGCCCACACGAAGACCGTGGGGATTCACTTTCTGACCCATTTGAACTTTCTTACCTCCTTCTTTACTCTTTTTCTTTGACCACGATGGTCACATGGCTGGTCCTCTTGAGAATTCTGTCGGCACTTCCCCGTGCTCTGGGCATCATCCTCTTCAGCGTCGGTCCGGGACACACAAAGCACTCGGAAACGAACAGACTGTCTTTATTCATCGAAAAATTGGCTTCAGCATTCGCCACTGCCGAATTCAGCAGTTTAATCAAATACTCGGACGCCGCCTTGCGGGTGTTTTTCAGGATACCTTTCGCCTCGTCAACGGACTTGCCGCGAATAAGATCCAAAACGATAGACACCTTGCGAGGAGAGATCCGTGCATACTTAAGTGTTGCTTTTGCTTCCATTCAGATATTGCCTCCCTTCGCTTTATTTGCGAATCACTTTTACTTTCCGTTGTTGGATGTTTTGGAACCTGCGTGGCCTTTAAACGTCCTTGTCAGGGCAAATTCGCCCAACTTGTGTCCGACCATATCCTCGGTGATGTACACCGGCACATGTTTCTTACCGTCGTGTACGGCAATGGTATGGCCCACAAATTCAGGGAATATTGTGGAAGCTCTGGACCAGGTTTTCAAAACTCTCTTTTCGCCCGTCGCATTCATTGATTCGATGCGTTTGAACAACTTCGCTTCAACAAATGGGCCTTTTTTAAGGCTTCTACTCATAATTTGCTGCCTCCTCTACTTATTTGCCGTTTCTGTGTTTCACAATGTTTTTCTCGGTTCTGGCCTTCTTGTTACGGGTCTTGTACCCAAGAGCCGGTTTACCCCACGGAGTCACAGGGCCCGGACGGCCAACAGGCGATTTGCCCTCGCCACCGCCGTGCGGGTGATCGCAGGGGTTCATCACCGAGCCGCGCACGGTAGGGCGGATGCCCAAATGACGGGTTTTCCCGGCCTTGCCGATTTTCACCGTGTCATGCTCAATATTGCCGATCTGACCGATGGTCGCCTTACAATCCAGACGGATAAGACGAACTTCTCCGGAAGGAAGTCTGATCTGTGCGCTTCCGTTCTCCTTCGCCATTAACTGTGCCGCCGCTCCTGCGCTTCTAACCAACTGTCCGCCTTTTCCAGGATACAATTCAATATTATTGATGAGGGTACCCACAGGAATGTTCGCAACCGGCAAAGTGTTGCCCGGAACGATGTCGGCGTCAGCACTGCTCTCGACAATCGCGCCGTCCGTCAGTCCCACCGGTGCAAGAATATAACTTCTGGTCCCGTTTTCATACTCCAGCAGAGCGATATACGCGGTTCTGTTGGGATCATACTCCACGCCGATAACTTTGGCCTTTCCCTCCGTGCGGCGTTTGAAATCCACCAGTCTGTACTTCACCTTGTTTCCGCCGCCGTGATGACGAACGGTAATCCTGCCGTAACTGTTTCTTCCGGCATGTTTTTTCAACGTGGTAAGCAGGTTTTTTTCAGGGGAAAATTTTGTAACTTCCTCAAAAGAAGGAACGGTCATGCCTCTGCGGCCCGGCGTTGTGGGCTTATAAGCTCTTGTTGCCATTTTGATTCACTCCTTCCTTACATCATGCCTTCAAAGAACTCGATGGTCTTGGATTCAGCGGTCAAAGTGACAATCGCCTTTTTCCACGCAGAAGTATATCCCGCATGAACACCGACTCTTTTGGGTTTTCTCTTCATGATCATTGTGTTGACACTTGCTACCTTCGTGCCTTTAAACAATTCTTCCACTGCCTTGGCAATCTCTGCCTTCGTCGCGTTTTTCGCCACTTCAAACGTGTACTTTTTTTCGGCGACTCTCGCCATGGAAGCTTCCGTAATGATTGGATTTATGAGAATATCGTAAGAAGTTTTCATTACGCGTAGACCTCCTCGATTTTTTTCACTGCGTCCTTCGCAACCACAAATTTATTGCAGTTGAGAATATCGTACACATTGATGGTGTTTACCTGCGCAGTCTTGGCGCCAGGAATATTGGCGAAACTCTTGATCACCTTTTCGTCCACCGAATCCAGCACCACCAGGGTCTTTCCGACGGCACCCACCGCCTCGAGCATTTTCACCATGGTTTTGGTTTTGTACTCGGTCGCCGTGATCGCGTCCACCACCAGCATTTCACCTGCGGCAACTTTGGAGGACAGCGCGCTCTTCATCGCCACTCTCTTGGTTTTCTTATTCAGATTGATGCGATAAGTTCTGGGTTTGGGCCCCAGCGCCACGCCGCCGTGCGTCCATTGAGGCGCGCGGGTAGACCCCTGTCTCGCTCTTCCCGTTCCCTTTTGTCTCCAAGGCTTTTTGCCGCCGCCGGAAACCTCGGTTCTTGTCAGAGTGGACTGTGTACCCTGTCTCTGATTCATGAGATAGGCTCTTACCGCGGAGTGGAGAACCGCGCCGTTCACCTCGGCGCCGAATATCTCGTCGGACAATTCGATGGTTCCGACTTCCGCACCCGCCATGTTTACAACTTTCAAATTAGGCATTGCGTTTCCTCCTTCCGCTTATGCTTTTACTGTGTTCCGGATGAATACAATTGAGCCGCGGCTGCCGGGAACGGCACCCTTCACGGCGACAAGATTTAATCCGGCGTCAATTTTCGCAACTTCAAGATTCAGCACCGTCACCTGCTCATTACCATACTGACCGGGCATTCTCTTGTTTTTGAAGATACGTGAAGGCGAAGAGTTCGCGCCCATGGAACCAGGCTGACGGTGTACGGGCCCTGTGCCGTGCGTCATACGCAGAATATGTTGGCCCCATCTCTTCACGCATCCGGAGTATCCGTGTCCCTTGGATGTTCCTGTAATGTCGACCTTTTCACCGACTGTGAAAATATCAGCGGTGACGGTATCGCCGGTTTTATACCCCGAAATATCCTCAAGACGGAATTCCTTCAGGTGCTTCTTCGTTGTGCACCCTATCTTTTTAAACTGACCTGCACGCGGCTTTCCAACTCTTTTGTCGCTTACGTCCATGAAACCCAACTGCACGGCCTGATAGCCGTCGGTCTGCACGGTTTTGATCTGAGAAACCACGCAGGGGCCCGCTTCGATCAGTGTTACGGGAATGACGTTTCCCTTTTCATCGAAGATCTGCGTCATACCGATCTTCTTGCCAATGATACCCTTCTTCATTGTGTTTTTTCCTCCTGTTTTCAGTTATTGGTTGGTGGGTCACCGGAGCGTTCCCAAGGGTACGGGAACGGCGGGATTTCTACCAACATGACTAAAACTTTCTGCGTCTCGTCGGTTTCCGAAAGTCCGCTTGATTATGACTTCACGGAAATTTCCACGCCCGCGGGAAGTTCCAGAGACATGATCGCTTCGATCACCCGGTCTTCGGGTTTAATGAGATCGATCAGTCTCTTGTGCGTTCTAAGTTCAAACTGTTCTCTGCTGTCCTTGTACTTGTGAACCGCACGCAGAATGGTCACGACTTCCTTCTCTGTGGGAAGCGGAATAGGACCGGACACGGTTGCGCCAAATCTCTTGGCGGCCTCGACGATCTTTTCCGCGGCCTGATCAATCAGGGTGTGGTCGTAACTCTTCAGTTTGATTCTTACTGTCTGAACTGCTGCCACTTCTTTTGCCTCCTCATATTCTAACTTTCGCATCATCAGGCGGGATGCATCGCAACGCCTTTTTCATGTCACACTCTTCCGGGTGTTTCATTTTACGGCCATCAATAAACCCGGATGCTTCTGCAGTTGGGTTAGACTGCACAAGTCCGGTTTACGGTCGGCGCGCCGACATTGCTTCTTCTCTTTTTTCGCCCGTTTTACGGACATACTCCACGAAAATTCCCTGCGTTGCCCGCAGCAACCTTTCGCTTCATCGCACATCAAGCCCGAGTAGTATACTATATTTTCCACCTAAAATCAATATGAAAATACAAAAAATCTTGAAAAAAATGAGTTTTTACAAAATGTTCACATTTCATGTGTTCGACACTTTTCCTTTCGTTTTTACATTTTTATCTTTTATTGGATCTTTTATTGTTTTTTTTACATAATCTATTGACAAAAGCCGACATTTATGGTATGATATCGACAGGGGATGTTTTCGCCCAATCGTTTTCCCTTCAGTTTGCCGTCGGGCGAGAAACCGTATTTCTAAATACATATTCTAAAGAAAGGACGCTCTAAGACGGCTGGAGCATTTTACGTTTATGAAATCCACCGGAATTGTAAGACCCATCGACAATCTTGGGAGAATCGTTCTTCCCAAGGAGATCAGAGACACCATGCAAATCGCTCCCAAGGATCCTCTCGAAATCTGGACCGAACCTGGCCGCATTATTCTGACCAAATATGCACCCGCCTGCATCTTTTGCAATGAAAACAACGAGGTGACCGTTTACAAGGGAAAACTTATCTGCAAAGAATGCCTGACAAATCTGCAAAAACTCTCCTCCTGATTCTTCAGAGAGTTCTTTCGATTTGGATTTACGGGGGATGCCGTGAAACATCCCCCGTAAATTTTTATTTATTTATGAATACTTTCTGAGCCTTCCGTTTTCGGGTGGTAAGTAGGTACAAGCGCACCAATCTCCCGACGGATACCTGTGTCGTCTTCCTTTGCAACAAACTCGCCAAGTCTCGCTAAGCGCTCAAGAAAATCCTCACCAAGCGCAATTGGCCGTCCAATGTGGATCAACTCATTTTCGGTGCCGCTCAATCCCTCCTCGTCCATAAGCAGTTCCTCATAAAGTTTTTCCCCGGGACGCAGACCGACAAATTGAATTTTGATATCTTCATAGGGAACATACCCTGACAGTCTGATCAGTTTCTCCGCCATGTCCAGAATTCTCACCGGTTTTCCCATATCCAGCACAAAAATTTCCCCGCCCTTTGCCAACGCTCCCGCCTGCAAAACGAGGGACACAGCCTCCGGAATGGTCATGAAATATCGGATAATGTCGGGGTGCGTAACAGTAACAGGCCCGCCAGCCGCGATCTGTTCCTTAAAGAGCGGCACCACCGAACCGTTAGACCCAAGCACATTGCCGAAGCGTACCGCTGCAAAATCGGTTTTCGATTGCTGGTTGTACGTTTGGATGATCATCTCGCACAACCGCTTGGTAGCACCCATCACATTGGTGGGATTCACCGCTTTATCAGTGGAGATCAGCACAAAACGATCAACGCCGTACCTGTCCGCTGTTCTTACCGTGTTCAGCGTTCCGAACACGTTGTTTTTGATTGCCTCTAAAGGGCTATCTTCCATCAAAGGTACGTGCTTATGCGCCGCAGCGTGAAAAACGATGTTGGGGCGGTGTTTTTCAAAAACAGCGGCAAGTCTGTTCTCATCTCTTACCGAACCAATGAGTACCGTCAGATTCAGATTCGGATACTTTCTTCTCAGTTCATTCTGAATTGCATACGCGTTGTTTTCATAAATATCAAAAATGATCAGTTCCTTTGGCGCATCTGCCGCCAACTGCCTGCAAAGTTCGGAACCAATAGATCCGCCGCCCCCGGTGACAAGAACCACCCTGTTTCGGATCAACTCGTGAATTTGGTCATTATCTATACGAATGGGCGCCCTTTCGAGAATATCCTCAATTTCCACCTTTCTCAAAAGGCTTTGATCCACACGACCGTCTATGAGTTGAGTCACGCCCGGAAGCACTTTCACAACGCACCCGGTTTGCGCGCATATATTCAAAATCGCCACTCTTTCAGACATTTTGCATGCGGATATGCAGAAGAGAATTGTATCCACATGCATACGGCTGCAAATCGCCGGAATATCCTGGCGATTTCCCAAAACTTTTGCGCCGTACACCAAAAGTCCCAACTTTGCGGGATCATCGTCTATTACACCCGCAATCGTATAGTTGGAATTTTTTTCACAAACCACGCCTCTGATGATCATTGCGCCCGCGTCTCCCCCGCCGATGATCAGAAGCCTTTCCTTTTTCTTTTTATTTTGAGAAAAACCGTTTTCACCGTGATGGCGGGAGATCAGTCTGTTCAAGGCCAACAATGCAAGCGCAAATACCGCGCCAATGGCATACGTCCCCAATTTAAAAGTCGTCACCATGTTTTTTGTAAAACTTACCGAGGAAAGAAGAGCGTGCATTCCGTAGTAAACAGTCACAACGACCGCCGCAGCGACCGCCATTTTATACACATCTTTTGCGTTGGCGTACCGCCATATAACCGAATAAATCCCAAAAAAATAGAAAATCACGGCGGTCAAAAGCGCCAAAACCGGTGCTGTCCAACCGAACAAACGTAATGCGTTTTCAAAGTTGTCGCTATTGAAATCGAGAATCACCGCGCCAAAAACGCCAAGTAACATGAAAAAAGCATCGACAACCATGCATCCAATGATTTTGAGGCGTGCTTTGAACAGTCTTGTCTTCTCATGTTTCTCACATCTTTTTTCACATTTTTCATGCTTCTCATGGTTTTCACAATTCATCCAGTTTCCCTCCGCAGCCATATCTGCAAGCGTATATAAAAATGAAAAACGCAATGATTTTTTCAACGGGCAAAAATCTGTAAATAAAACATTTTTCGCTGTGCGAAAAGATCTCCATAGTCCCGACAATTTCAGAAAAAAGTCGGGAGAGCCTATAAACCACGTGCAAACGTGCAATCCCATGACTGACGACGCGGTTATGCTTTTCCCGTGTTTTGAATCGAAAATTCAAAATCTTTCTTTTGATGATACATCTTTTTTTATCGTTTGTCAACCTGTTTCCTTATTTTATTTAAAAAATAACAAAAAAAACGGTGGAAATTCAGGAAAAATTCCGAAATCTCCACCGTAAGTCGTTTGCCCAAAGTTAAGAATACCCACTCTCAGGCATATCGTCTTTTTTATCGTTTTAAAGTTCTCCGCCGTCAAGGATATTCTTGCGAATAGAGGTGTAGTCAAAAATATCAACGTCTCCCTCGCCCGTTACATCCGCCGCGAGGAAAAAGTAGTCGTTCATCTTCGCACGCACACCATCCACAATATATCGTTTAATCAGCGTTAAGTCAAAAACCGTGATGAGTCCGTCTCCGTCCACATCTCCCCGTACAACCAAGGTGTATCGCTCTCCACCGGGCAGTTCCAAGATCATTCCGCTCTTTACATTGGTCTGTCCGTTCGCCTTGCTCCCGTCTGGTTCATAGAGCGTCACATAATCCCCCTCATGGAGCATTCCCAGCAACTGATCGCCGGTGGTACCCACCGTAACATCCGAAATCATCCTACTGTCTTCATCCACGGTCAATCTATCCGATGTCACAAAGGTGGGGTGCACATCTACCGATAAGGGTTCGGATGCAGGACTGGCGTAGCAGCGCTCATTGGCGGCCCTGCGCGCCACAAATTTGTAAGTTCCGTAAGTTGAAACGGTAAACACCGGAGATGTCTGCCAGTGGCTTCCTCCGTCCACACTGTATTCAAGACCGGATTCAGAGGAAAGCGTCACCGTTTTTTCAACCACTGAACGAAGAGTCGGACGTGGGGGTGCGCTCTGCTTGCTATAGTCGGTTTTCACCTTTAACTGTGCACCAAGAGGGCTGGCATAGGCGTCGGAAGTCTCGGCATAGCGCGCCACAAAGGTGTAGGAAGTGTTTGATATCAGGCCCGTAAACACTGTACCGGGCTGCCATGTCCTGCCGTTGTCTCTGCTGTACTCAACACCCGAGCCCAAACTGTTCAGTTCGATGGAAGTGTCCCCCACAGTCTTCACACTCAGTGCAGGAGGAGGGTTCACCGTCTTTTTGGGAGTGGTCACCGTAAGAGCCGAACTTGCGGAACTGGCATACGACGCTGACGTTTCAGCAACGCGCTGATAGAAACTGTAGGTTCTGCCTGGCTGAAGATCTGTAAACGTGGGACTGGTCTGCCAGGTTCCCGATCCCAATCTGTATTCATAGCCGGTCACGCTCCGAAGAGTCACCGAATACGGCGTAGAGGAAAGAAGAGTGGGCGCCGCGGGAGTGGATACCGTTCTTTTGTCTGTCGTCACCTGAAGCGCAGGACTTGAAGGACTGGCATTCGCCGTGGAAGTCGAAGCGATCCGTTGATAGAAACTGTAGGTTGTACCCGGTTGGAGGTTGGAGAAGGTCGGACTGGTCTGCCAGTTATCACTGTTTATCCGGTATTCATAACCCGCCGTACTGCGCAGCGTCACTGATGTCGAGGTTTTAGATGAGAGAACAGGCGCGGAAGGCGCGGGTACTGTTTTCTTGTCCGTCGTCACCTGGAGTGCAGGACTTGAAGGACTGGCATTCGCCGTGGAAGTCGAAGCGATCCGTTGATAGAAACTGTAGGTTGTACCCGGTTGGAGATTGGAGAAGATCGGACTGGTCTGCCAATTTCCGCTATTCATTCGATACTCATAGCCGGTTGTGGCCCGCAGCGTCACCGAAGTGGAGGTTTTAGATGCAAGAACAGGAGCAGACGGAGCGCCCGCTGTTCCCTTTTCCGTTGTCACCTGAAGCGCGGGGCTGGATGAACTTTCCTTTGATGAAGAAGTGGCAGCGACCCGTTGATAAAAACTGTATGTAGTGCCCGGTTGGAGGTTGGAGAACGTGGGACTGGTCTGCCAATTTCCGCTGTTCATACGGTATTCATAACCAGATACGGCCCGCAGCGTCACCGAAGACGAGGTTTTTGACGCCAACGTCGGCGCAGAGGGTGCCGCAGGTGTTGGCAATTCCGCCGCCTTCACCATGGAAAACGAACTCTTAAAAGCGTACATCGCGCCATCTTTTCCGCAGGCGACCACCATATACACATAATTTCCTTCATCAAGCACGGCAAAGCGCAACTGGGCGTTGATGGCTCCGGAATAAATATTATAAGAAGTGGAAGAAATAGCGGCTCTCACAGACTGAACAATCTTTGCATCGGAATTCAGCAAGTATCCGGTCACGTAGGAAAGTCCGGAAGCATAACTCACCGTTCCCGACAGGTCAAAGGACTTTCCTACCGGCAAATTTCCCAACGGGTAGGTTCCGATATTGATCGTCGGCACATTGCGCGTGGCTGTCTCAAAATCTTCCGCGGCCGCGTAACCGCCGTCTGAAAGCAGATAGAAGGTCTTCCCAGTAGAATTCACTACAGACCCCACCGCTTCAATGAATTTTCCCTTTTGTACCGTCGTTCCGGTCGTGCCAGTCGAACGGTAGTACCCCCGATAAATCCGAGCAGCGTCGCGCGCCATATACACACCCGCTCCCGTGACCGTGGTTTTCGGATAGAATTTTTCCCCGCAAACCGTGCAGGCGTCCTGTCCCTCATCTGTATAGATGTGTGTAGTGTGTACCGTTTCACCTTTGGCATAAGCGGCAGCATAACTGCTGTCATCAACCCGAATGAGAGAAATCACCTGATCCCATGAGGAAATCATTTCCCCATAGGTCATACGGCTGACCACCACGCGGTTGAATTCCACACCGTCCACAGCATAGTCAATGCTGTGAAGCACATAGACATCGCTGTCCGAAGAGGAAAGCAAAATCATCGAATGGTTTCCGCCCTTGGAATTTCTCGCCTGAATCAAATCCCCTGTCGTCCCTTTTTGCAGTACCGCTTGAAGGTTTTCCTCAGTCATGTCGTCGTAGGAACCGACAATCAACGCCTTTCCCGAAGAAACTCTTCCGATGGTTTGAAGTTTACCGTCGGTTACGGGGTTTCCAAAATAGTTGATCGCCGAAATTTTCGTGTCGAATATCAGCGCAAGCGCGTACCGGGCAAAGGCTCCGCTTCCGTACGCCGAAATATCAAAGGAAATGTTTCGTTTTTTAATGTTGGGGTGCTCAGCACATACATTAGACAAAGAACACTGAGCGCACAGCACATTCCCACAGGAAGTTCGCCCCGAAACAGTGAAATATGGAGCATCGCTGTATACCAGATCGTCCAAAATCTCCTGTATCTTCTCCGCAATGTAGGTGTTCGTACAGAAATCCTCGCCCTTTTTGCCCTGCATCTGAAGATCAACGGCAAACGTCATACCGGGGAAGGACAACAAAACCATACCGCACACGAGCATCAACGCAACAAAAGTTTTCATTCCGCGCCTGAATTTCATATCTAATCCCCCAACTCTTTTTTATACTTACAATCCGGTTGACCGTTATTCACCGTCTATGAGGACAGTATATCTTATCTTTCGGCGTTTGTCAACAAAACTTCCCTTTTTTCTGTGAATTTTTATAAAAATCTTACCTTATTCAAAACCTCTTTTGCAAAGGGAGCAAATTTCATCCAAAAATCCCTGTGATCGCCGATAAAATCCACATCCCACAGAACGAGCAGCAGATTTCGCACAATAAAATTCAGGAAAAACACCGATACAAGGAGCGAAAACAGCGACCAGGAAAAATAGGGTCTGTCCAATCTTCCCTGGCGTTTTAAAATGAGGAGCGACCGTACGTCTATATAAAGTAATGCAGCGGCCCAAAGGAGGGGATTTGGATTGTATGCGATTGAGGAAATAAAATGAAATTTCAGCATCTCCGAGATTGCCCTTGTTCCGCCGCAGCCGGGACAGTAGATATGTAAAAACGACGAAGGACAGGAAAACAGCAGTCTGCTAACAGGGTGATCCCACAAACGGATTAAAACCAGCGCAATGCCCGCCAAGCCAATGCCAACATGCAATAAAAACAGCAGCCAAGCGCCCCTTTCCGTTTTCAATTTTTTCAAGACGATTTCCCCCTTTCGACAATTCGTTTTCACAATATACCATGTTTTTTGCTTCTTTGCAAGGGTTTAAATGATTTTAAAGTTTTTTTCCATATGAAACCCTGAAAATGTTTCTCCACAGAAACATGCAGAAATCTTGGAAGAAACTGTTTACAAAACTGTAAAAAACATGTACACTCAATTCAATGGACATGCGGCGGTTTCGGTTCACGCTTACTCTGAAAGTCATTGAAATTTTTGAAATCTCCTGTATATGACGTATGGAAAGGTTTTCTTTGCTCCTGCCGCTCTCTCCATTTTTTCAAGAAGTTTTATATCATGAGTGACCAAGAATTTTCCCCTTCTTCAAGCATAGAGCCCGCGGAAAAAAATTCCAACGATTCCAAACGCGTCGATATTCTTCCCATAAAGATTTCCAACGCAAATGACTCCTCCGGTTGGAATTTTGAAAACACTGTACCGCCGATGGTTACGGTAAACGAACGGCCCCCACGGTTTTGTCTGCGGACTGCTATCCCTGATCCTTTGTGCTGAAGTTGCTGCGGCGGCTGCATTCCCTTTCATCGGAAATTTCACCGTGATTCTCTGTTGCCTTAGTTCTCTGATCCTTGCCGTCATTTCTCTTTGGCGACGATCCAGATACATCAAAGCGGACGGCAAAAGAAGCGGAAGAATCGGAGCGGGTATGATTCTGTCCATTGCTTCCCTTGTGATTTTCATTTTTCCCATTGCTCCTGTTGTCCTGACGCCGGTATTCTCCAACCAACTGCTCGCCTTCCTTGAAGAGTACGGTACGGTTCATTGAAATCTGAAAACGCATACCGTCGGATGTTGACATGCGTATATGCAAATGCACGGTCATCCGAACATACCGACACTACCCTTCGCGTTTTGATTTAAAAAAGGCAGTGCTTTTCCTGTTTTCATCTCAGATTTTTCCTAAAAAGAAGAATTTTTTGTCATAACTATTGACAATTTTCTGTTTTTGCTGTATACTGAACATGGTTTGGAATCGGTTTTGAATTTTCGAAACCGTGAAAAACGGTAACATATAGAGTGGAAGCCGTTTTTCCCTCCTGTTTTGCGAACGCTGTGAACCCGTTTTCAACAGGAAAAATTTATTTTATCGTTTACATAAGGAGAATACTTGTATGGACGAACAGAATCCTCAATCAATTCCCGAAACCAATGGGGAAGATCAAAAAACAGCGGAAAAGGATTCCGCTTCCAAGGAGACCTTTGCTGAAACCGTTGTGCAGCCGGCACAGCCCGCCCAACCGTTGCCCTCTGACGGATTTGTTTGTGGCTTGATCGCCGTTATTTTGTGTGTCTGCTGTTGCGGCGGCGGCATCGTTTCGCCGATCCTTGCGATTGTTTCTCTGGTTCAGCGCTCTAAATACATCAAGGCGGGTGGTGAAAACTCCGGAAAAGTTGTTGCCGGACTGATCCTGTCGATCATTGCCCTTGTGATTTTCGCGGTTGCCGTCGTTCCCTCGATCATCGTGAACATTGCCACCGGTTTTGCGGCATTCTCCGAAATCCTGGGCGCAGCCTGACATTTTCCCGCATATCTTTTCTTGCTGACCCTCCGAATTTGAATTTAAGTCGCCAGGGCTTTAAAGAACACCAAATAAGAAAGTAATTCTGTAAAAGATACGGCGCAGTGCCGGAAAGGGCGCTGCGCCGTATCTTTCTGCGCATCTATTTTCATCAGCAGATATGGAGATTTCTGCAAACCCGTAAAAAAGGGGATACTGCTCTTGCTCTTCACAGTTCTATCACGATCCCGCGCTTCACTGCGGATGCCGTTCCCTATAAACAGTTTCGGATTCAAAAAGAAATTTCTCCTAAAGAAAAGTTTGCATTAAAAAGAAACTTCACGTCAAAAATGCGTCTTCTCTTCTTTTACGCGCATTGCTTTCCAATAAATATAAGAAAAGCGCTGTCAAATGCCCTTGCGGCAATTGACAGCGCTTTTTTGCGTTTAAAACATACGGCGACCGTCAACGCCGCAGGGACGCGCATGACCAAACACCCGTCACTTCATTTCGGGCAGGCCTTCGGCTCTTGCCAATGTCGCCATCCAGTCCTCTTCTCTGAAATGATCCTTCATATAAGTATTGATGTCCAATCCGGTAAATTCCGTAAGTTTCTGATTGAACAATTCGATGCGCTCTTTTCCGCTCAACTTGTTCTGAACATACCCCTCTTCCTGGAACCAGTGAAAAGTCTGTTTCATCGCTTCATAACCCTTCAGGTTCTGCGTCTCCTCGCAATATTTGATATAGGAGGTGTACATCTGCGCGCAGCGATAGATGTTATATTTGTAAACGATTTCACCGTTTTTTTCACCGTAAATCATGTTTCCGGAAAGTCCCTTGTAACCTCCCGTATCGATGGTGTCAATGTTCCACACATTGTTCCAAGCATATTCCGCAGGCGCTGCCCACGCGCCGTATTTGTCGTCCTTGTATTTATAGAGAATATATGTCGCTTTGAAGTCGGCTTCCATCTCGGATTCAAAGTTCCAACCTCTTTCCCAGTCAAACATGTGACCCATCTCGTGGAGTACGCAAAAGTTGAAATCTTCCTTCCCGTCTTCCCATCTTTTCCACATCTTCTCCATATCGTCCACATACCAGTCCACATTCACATAAACATTGCAGTCTCCGCCCACAACGCCAGCCATGACGTCCTGATGATCAAAGGCGTGGATAACGATTCGCTTATACGGAACAAAGTTGGTCAGTTCAATATATCCGTCATAGATCTTCTGTACGCTCTCGGCAAACATCTGCATCCTGTCGAAAATTCTCCCCTTCAAACTCTCCTCCGACTCCGAGGTGTATTCACGTTTTACCCGTCCGTACACCTGATCGACCACATCTGCGGGAAGACGAACTATGATGTTTCCCTTTTCACTGACATACTGGCTGTATTTTGTGCCCAAATTCTGATTTTCCACAACTGTAAGCGTGAGATTGGTAGACGCATCCTCCGCATATTGCATGGAGAAAGTTCCGTCCTTGCAGCCCAGTGCGAATTTGGGATTTCCAGCGGAATAGAACTTATAGGTGCCGTCACCATTGTCGCTGATGTACCAACCCTGCTTAAAACCGGGAACAGGGGAGATCGCTCCGATGGTCATCACCCCATTTTCCAGCAACGTTCTCGCTTCCAGGCCATCTTTCAGTCCGTCTCCGGCATAGATCACCGAGACGATGTTTCCCTGATCTGTCGGCACCGCATCAATAGACCAAACGGTTCCCTCCCATGTCTTCGCGGGTTTTACGGACGAATAGTCCCACTCCAACTGCGTACCATCAGGTGCCTTGATCTGATAAAGAACCGTGTTGTCCATATCCAACGTCTTGCGTCCTTCCTCTTTGGAAGGAGAGGATTTCTCGGAGTCGGTAGGCTGCGGTGATTTTTGCGCCGGCTCTGTTTGAGTGTTTTTGTTCCCGCATGCCGCGAAGACTGTGCAAACAGTGACCAGCGCCAGCATAAGAGCAAATAACTTTTTCATAAACTTTCCCTTTCATTTCATTGGATTTTTAAGCTATATACGTATATACCCTACATGTCAGCGTCACAATTACAGAATTTCATGGTTCAACAGTCACGCTGTGCATCGCGGGCAGTATCAGTCCTTTGGACAGATATCAGCCATGAATTGTGCGATGTACCTTGCAAGAATGTCGTATCCTTTTGAATTGGGATGGATCTTATCCGCCAGATTTTTGCTTGTGTCGTTGAGAAATTCCCTTTCAAAAGTTTTGTTGTCGTACAAATCCAGATACGGCACTCCCCATTTGTCGCAGATCTTCCTCGTCTGCTCCACATATTCCTCCATTTTTCCAAGGGATCCAATGGAAGAATAAATTCTGAAATTGATAATATAACAAATCGTGGCGTCGGGATAGTACTGTTTGGTATAGTATAGGAGATTCTCCAGACCGCCCGCGAAAGTTGACAGATCAAGATCGCTGATTTTTGTCTCTTCCGGAGTGGCTTCCACCATCGCGCCCACAGGAGCCACATCCCAAGCGTCGTTTACGCCGCCGTGCAGAACGACGAAATCGTATTTTGTACCCTTATTGTTGTTGACCTGCCTGAGTACAATATTTTCATCCCTGCAATTGGAAACCGATGCGCCGTCCACACCTGCGTTTTTGTAGGAAGAGAGTTTGTACTGCTCATGAATACGGCC
>CANQNM010000028.1 GCA_947625265.1 uncultured Clostridia bacterium | reverse complement strand
TACTGCATCATCCACGCGTCGCCGTTCAACGTTACCGGAATGGTTCTTAGATTTTGTCTTGCAGGGTGTGTAAGTCTTCCGGCGTACCCCACATTTTCGCGGCACAATTGGCATTTAGGGTAGGATGACTGAGGGACGTTTCTGGCCGCTGCAATGGCTTTGGGATCCTTTTCGGGTTTGCTCAGATTGACAGTGATATCCAATTCTCCATAGGGGGTGGGTACGGTCCATTTCATATCCTTTCGGATGCGGTCGGTTCGTATGTAGTTGGTATCCTTGCAAAATTTATAAAACCAATCGGTAGCCGACACAGGGTCAAGGGCATACAGATGCCTGAATTTTTTTATAACGCTGGAAGGGCGCTCGGTAAAGACGCCCATCAGAGAAGTGTCAAAAAGATCCCTGGAAGTAGGACTGTCGTCTATGGTCAAACGTTTTGACACTGCCCAATCGGTGATGGCGTTCAGGACTGCTGAAAGATCTACGTTGGAATGGTCCTCCTCAGGTTCCGTGTAATCACGGATATACAGCAGTTCCAACAGCCTGTTTGTGCAGTAAATACGGTCTTCCTCTTCGATCAGTTTCTTTTCGAGAGCATAGCAGACAAGTTTTTTGATTTCAACGTCGATTTTCATATAACCCCTCTTCAGAATCTTTATTGACCGGGGTATATTATAACTTTTCAAAGAAAAACTGTCAAGAGAGGAACAAAAAAATTTGTTGCACAAGATGAAAATCTTGTCTGAAAGCACTGTTTCAGTCAAACCGAATGATTGACCGTTCTTCTGGGTACAGTATATGAAAATATTGGGGTTACCGCGCGGTTCGCGCTGATGACATGACGGTAAAACTGTTTTCGCACGCTCTTTTTCAGTATGCCGTATAGGGTTTCGTCAGGGCGCAGAACCGCGGTTGTTGTCGGTTTGCCGTTTTTTTGTTTTTCAAAAATCTGTCGGTACTCGTCGGTATATTTTCCGACGCGGTTTCCTGTTTATTCGACTTCTTAAAATCCGGACGGCATGATTTCAAAACATTTGCGATTTTGGGACGGCGAAAGGAAACGCGCCGATTTTTGAAATTGATTTGTTCGAAAATCAAATGATTTTTAAACACTTTACAACTTCTCTTGACAAAGCCGAACAATAGGGGTATAATGCAAAACCGTGCGCATGAGTGGAAAATTTTCGGGAACTGTTCGGATAAGGAAACTGTTTGGATAACAGGGTAACCGGTTATCCGGTGAATAGATAGAAGTTGTGCGCGGGGAGAATCAAAGAGTTTTGTAAGGAAAGTTTATAGGCCATGGAAATTGTAGAAATCACAAGAAAAATCAATTGGGTTCTTGCCATAGTGTTTCTGGTTTGTTATGCTTACCAGTTCTTTTACATCGTTGTCCCGCTCTTTTTTAAGAGCAGGAAGCATAAAAAAACGGTTAATCACAGATTTGCGGTACTTATTCCGGCAAGAAATGAAAGCGCAGTCATCGGCAATTTGATTGAGAGCATCCGCAATCAAATCTATAAAAGCGACCTTATAACGGTCTTTGTCATTGCCGACAATTGCAGCGACGGCACTGCGGAGATTGCACGAAAGTTGGGCGCGGTGGTATATGAGCGCTTCAACACCAAAGAAATCGGCAAAGGCCATGCGCTTGAGAATCTTTACGATCACATAGTAAAGGATTACGGGGACGCTTTTTTTGACGCGTATATGGTTTTTGATGCCGACAATGTTCTTGCGCCGAATTATATCTCGGAAATGAACAAATCTTTTTGCGACGGGTACGAAGTGCTTACTTCCTACCGCAATTCGAAAAATTACGGCGACAATTGGATCAGCGCTGGTTACGGGCTCTGGTTTCTTCGGGAGTCGGTGTATCTGAACTATGCACGAATGTTGCTTCACACCGGTTGTGCGGTATCCGGCACAGGATTTCTGTTTGCCTCTTCGGTCATTCGTGAGATGGGGGGATGGAAATTTTTCCTTTTGACCGAGGATATAGAGTTCTCGGTGTGCAATGCGTTGAAGGGCAGAAAAATCGGATATTGCAAGGATGCCCATTTCTATGATGAACAGCCAACAAAATTTTCTCAATCATGGAATCAGAGAATGCGCTGGGCAAAGGGATTTCTGCAGGTGTGGAAAAAATACGGGAGAGGATTGATACGGAATGTTTTTTCCAAAAAATCTTTTACTTGCTATGATATGACTATGACCATCTTTCCGGCACTGGTAATCAGTCTTTTAACCGTTTTGAACACTTTGTTTGGCGTGTTCGCGGGATGGTTCTTAAAAGTCAACGGACTTTTGATTTTCAGGAATTTCTTGGAACCGTTTTCGGGAATGTATTTCACGCTGCTTGTAATCGGCGCGATTACGACGGTAACACAGTGGAAAAACATTCATTGCAAGTGGTACAAAAAGGCGCTGTATACTTTCACATTCCCGATATTTATGCTCACCTATATTCCCATAACGATAGCGGCGCTTTTCAAAAAAGTGGAGTGGACGCCCACCGAACACAGCAGGGTAAAATCTTTTGACGAAATCCAATTGTCGGCTTGCTCTGGGAAAAAGACCAAACCGTCGTCATACAACCGATCCTGAGAACCCCTGGAAGTGGACTTTTCCTTGGATATCGTTTGTTGAGCGGTTTGAACGTCCAAAATGCCGGGAAAAACGAAGTTATACGGTCGTAGGCGGAAAGGCGTTCTTGCTTTTTCATCGGAAAAACGGCGCGCCAGAACTGCACACCTGTATTGTGCGGCGGCGCGGCGTTTTTTGATGAACGTGTGATCGGTTTTCCGACGGGATACAGACGAAAAAATGTCCAAAGCATGTAGAAAAGTGTTTTTACATCGGGTTTATCGAAATTCTTTGTAAATTTCTTGACAAGCGTTAACAAATATGATATAACCTGTATGGATGCGATGACGGTTTTTGCGCAGGGGGATTCCGCACTTTTTACCGTGTCAGTTCTGCTGCTGCGGGATTAAAAGATGTTTGATCGTGGAAATCTCTTCATACAGATTCATCCTTGCCGCAGGAACGCTGCTGCTTCACTTTATCTGGACGGGAGGCATTTTAATGAAGGGAAAACAGATATTTTCCTGTATGCTTGTATTGTTGGTGATCTTTTCCGCGGTGCTCTGCTGTTCGCTCTTTACAGGGGCGGATGCGGAATATATCGATCTGACAACGGTTACGCCAAAAAGCGTGCAGGTAGGTTACGGGTCTCTTTGTGTGAACAAGGGACTTGACGGGGATACCATTGATATGGCAAATACCGAAGGAGGAACAACAGTATATCCGACAGGATTTACGGCACATGCCGATTCTACGCTGGAGTTTGATATTTCCAATCTTTCTGCGCAGGTTTTTACGGCCTTTATAGGTGCCGAACATTCGTCGTCAAATGCGACGCCCACTTCCACTTCGATCAAATTCATTGTGAATGTGGACGGTACGAATTTGTATGAAAGCGACGTGTTCGGTTATAACGATCCAGCACAGGAAATCTTTGTGAATATTCCTCAGGGAGCGAAAATCCTGAAACTGATCACCGACAGCGTAGGTTCGAACACGGGTGACCATTCATCATGGGGAAGTCCCAGACTTCTTACAGATCCGACGGTACTTGAGGTGTTTAAAGAAATTCAGCTTTCAGCGGAAAAAAATGTGTACCTCACAGGAAGCAAGGTGCAGTTGAAAGCGGTGTTTTTGAATGTCGGCGGCAAGGAATTCACCCCTGAAACCGTAAAATACGAATCCAGTGACACCTCTGTCGCCACAGTGGATTCTAAAGGACTGATCACCTCCATAAAGGATGGTCTGGTGCGCTTCACGGTTACGGCTACCCATAAGGACGTGACCCTGTCCAAGACCATCGCCATATCCTTTATGGACAAGGCGGAGGTGAAGAACTTTACTGTTTCTTCCCCTTCAAAAAATTTGACTATGGCTTTGACATTGGACGATCAGGGAATGCTGTCCTATGTGCTTACGGACAAGGACGGTTTGACTGTGCTTGAAAAATCTTTCATCGGCATCGAGACAGAGTTCTGTGACTTTTCCAATGCCCTTGTTTTCAATACACAGGCGCCGGCTCAGGAGTTTGACGAAACATACAGCATGATTTCCGGAAAAAAGAGTTCTATACGGAATCACTACATAGAGACGGTGCTTTCTTTTAAGAAAGACCAGTACCTCTTTGACGTTTACATTCGAATCTATGATGACGGTTTTGCATACCGTTTTAATCTGCGCAGAGCGGACGGAACAGAGGAGAAACTCACCGTTGTAAAGGAGACCAATACTTTTAAAATCCCCTCTAAATCTGTTGTAAGCGCTGAATTTATTTCCACTCTAACGTCCTCGTTTTGCTATGAAACAGGATACAATAATCAAACTGTTGACAACATCAAAAGTTCCTATACCTGCTTTCCGGCGTTGATTTCCGTATATAAAGATCAGCAGAAGAGCGGAAAATATCTGTTGCTGTCCGAAGCGGATTTGTACGGTGACAGTTATGCGGGAAGTGTCATGTTCACCAACTCCAAGTGTGAGTTCGGGATGACATTTGCACCAAAGGTGTCGTACGGCAGCAAAGTGGAGATTACAACTTCCTTTACATCTCCCTGGAGATACGGAATATACGGGGAACTGGGGGATGTAGTAGAAAGTTGTATGACCGAAAATCTTGCCGGCGCGCCTGAGGGTGAGTATTCCTGGGTTGTTCCGGGAGTGACCGCATGGATGTGGCTGTCCGAAGGCTTCCAGGGTCAAAGAACCGAGGCAACGATTCGGGACTATGTGGATCTTGCTTCCGAGATGGGTTGGAAATACCTGATACTTGATGAAGGATGGCAGCCGGGTTCCACCAACCCCGATAAGAAATACGACGGTTACTTTAAATATTTCGATGACCTTATTGAATATGCCAACAGCAAGGGCGTTGGGTTTATCGTGTGGGTAAAATACTGCGACCTTGATACGCCGAAGGAGCGAGAAGTTCTGGTGGAGTGGGCAAAGAAAGGAATCAAAGGAATCAAGGCGGACTTTTTTGACAGTGAAGATCAGACCACCATTGCCGATCTGGCGGAGATTTACAGGATCTGTGCGGAGAATCATCTGATCGTCAACTGTCACGGTGCGTGCAAGCCGACGGGAGAGCGTCGAACTTTCCCCAACGTCATCAACAGGGAAGCGGTTAACGGCGAGGAATACGGCGGTTTCTGGATCAACGCCGCAGTTTATTGGGCGTACGCACGCAACGTCGTGGGACCGATGGATATCACTCCCAGACTGTATTCTTCCGACAGCGCGGGCAACACCACTGTGGCACAAATGGCATGCAACATCGTTTTTGAATGCGGCATGCCCTGTATGGCAGGTGACAGTGAAGACTACCGCAATTTCAATTGCAAATCATTCTACAAAAACCTGCCGGCTGCGTGGGATGATATCCACTTTATCGACGGCAACGTTGGTTCCTGGGTGTCTATCGCCAGAAGATCGGGAGATATCTGGTATGCGGCGACGATCTGTGACGGCGTGAAGAAAAACATTTCCATGTCCTTAGATTTCTTAGGAGAAGGGAAGTACTATGCCGTCATTTATGAGGATCAGACAAGAAAGAATGTGGTCATGTCCTCAAGAGAGGTTACCAATAAGGATACGCTTACATATTCGGTACTCTCGAAGGGTGGATATGTTGTGAAGTTCATCAAGGCAGATCTTGACGGAAAATATATCCCTTCCGGAATTACCGCTCCCGAAACGGTGGAGTTGTATGCGGGCTTCAGGGACGTTCTTGCCTATACTCTTGTGGGAGAGGACATTCAGATCGCGGAGGTTCAGTTTGCGACTTCAGACAGTTCGGTTGTGGCGGTTAACGGTAAAGGTGTGCTTACGGCGGTAAAGGCCGGCGTTGCGGAGGTGACGGTGAGCAGCATCGCGAACAAGGAAATAAAGACGACAGTTCGTGTGATTGTTAAGCCTTCTCCTTTCAAACTTTCTCCCGACTTCTCTATCGCCAATGAGGGAAGCGACGTATCCTACAGACCTGTGATTGTTTTAAACGACATGTCCAAGATCCAGGTTGTGACCAACCCCGGTACGTTGGGTTCAGGCGCGCTTTCAAACGAACTTTTGTATAAACTGCCCGACGGCGACTTCAAACTGTACATCTCCGTCGATAGCGCACCGACATTCCCGGATCTTGCCGTGGGCGCGGTATTGCACATGGGCGGCAAATATGCGGCTGTCGAGAGGGCATATACCGATAAAAATATCCTGCGTTATGTGGCGAGCGGTTCAAAGGAAACTTCCAAGAACGACCTGAGGGTGGGAGAGAACTCCGCGGGAATTTGGGTGTCCTTTGAAAGAACCGGAAATACCTTGACCGTATATGGCGGAAACGCGAAAAGCACTTTGACCAAATACGGTACGTTCACCGTGGCGGAAGGAACGGAATTGACGATGGGTCTATACGCCACCAACGGGAAATCTGAAAACATCGAAACCTACACGTTCAGCAGATTTACGCTGAACGATGAAAATGTAAATTTCGCCTACGAGGAGGCACAGCCTGACCCAACTCCCGATCCTACTCCCGATCAGACGGAGTCTTTGCCTTCCACTTCTTCGAAGGACGATCCGGGAACTACCGATGACAAGGGGTCTCCGATTGTTTGGATCGTTGTGGGCACGATCATTGGTGCCGTTGTCCTTGGCGTGCTTGTTGCGGTTGTTGTCGCGAAGGTGAAGAAAAAGAAAAAAACCGTTTAGAGTAATTGGGCGTTCTCCTGAATCCAATAGGGTATGATTACACCGTGCATTGGCTGTTTAATTTTCGGGTGCGGCCTTAGCGCGAGGCAATGACGGCAGGCAGAAGAGTGCCGAAAAGAACCCGTATGGGCGACTTCGGTTCGACTCCTATTCCCTTAAAATTGTTTGGCCTAAAAGTATCAAAAAATACGGGCTGCTTGGATTGGCGTTTGCGCCTGCAAATCATATACCGAGAAACGCTGCCGGAGGTACATTTCCCGTATCTCCGGCAGATTTTCTTCAAGCGAGGTGATTTCAACGAAAGGATATGAAAGAATCATAAATGAACTTGCAGACGCCGGATACGAGGGATATCTTGTCGGCGGCTGTGTGAGGGATATGCTTTTGGGAATTGAACCGCGGGACTATGACATTGCGACAGACGCCGCACCGGATGCTGTTTGCTCGGTGTTCAAAGATTGTTCGGTTTTAAAAACGGGACTGAAGCACGGAACAGTCACGATTCTTTTGGAAGGTCAACCTTTTGAGGTTACTACCTATCGCAGCGACGGTCGGTATTCCGATGGCAGACACCCTGACGAAGTGTTTTTTTCAAAAAATCTTGCAACGGATCTGTCCCGACGGGATTTCACGGTCAACGCGATGGCGATGGATTTAAAGGGCGTTGTTATAGATCCTTTTGGAGGAAAAAGGGATTTGAAAAATCGGTTGCTTCGATCCGTGGGCAATCCCAGAGAACGCTTCGGCGAAGATGCTTTGCGAATTCTCCGTGCTCTACGGTTTTCCTCTGTTTTGTCTTTTGAAATTGAAGAAAACACGGCAAGGGCGGCGGAGGAATTGAAGGATATGCTCTCATCGGTTTCAAGGGAACGCTGCTTTGAGGAACTGAAAAAGACGTTGTGCGGAGAAAACATAGAGGACGTTCTCCTGCGGTATTGGTCGGTTTTTGCTTCGGTGATTCCGGAACTTTGCCCAATGAAGAATTATGATCAAAACAACCCCCATCATCGGTATACACTGGATAAACACACCGCTGTTGCTGTGTCCTTCGTTCCGGCAATACCTGTGCTTCGTCTTGCGGCTCTTTTCCATGATGTGGGAAAACCAAGCACTGTTTCTATTGACCTGAAGGGCATATCCCATTTTTACGGGCACGCGCAGGTAGGTGCGCAATTGTCCGAAAAAATTTTAAAAGATCTGAAAAGCGACGGTCAGACCGTTGAAACCGTAAAATTTCTGGTGCTCCATCACGATTTGCCCCCGGAAACATGCAAGGAACAGGTGGCTAAAAGACTTCGGAGATACGGTGTGGAGAAATACAAACTGCTCAACGTTCTGCGCCGTGCTGACAACCTTGCGCAGTCGGAAGAATTCGACCGCAAAGAAATGTATGATGTTGTTGACCGCTATATTGCACAATTAGAGAAAGAAAATTCCTGTTTTTCTCTTTCATCTCTGGCGGTGAACGGAAGAGATTTGCTGGAAGAGGGGTATGCTCAGGGACCGCTTATCGGAAGAATCCTTGAACTGCTTTTGGATGCTGTTCTTGATGGAAAAGTACCCAATGAGAAAAATTTGCTTCTCGCGTATGTGAGGGATGGCAGTTTGTATAAATCAGTGTGAGCGCACACAGATTTTCAACAAAAATGCTGTTGATTTTTATAACATTCGGTGCTATAATGCAGAAAATTTATTTTAGAGTTTGTTGAAAGTGAGATTTTGTTTTGAGCACTGTTTTTGCACCGGAGGTAATCACCAAGCAGTCGATGGATATGGCGCTGCTTGCCATCGCCGTCGCGCTTGCCGCCGGGTTGGTTCTTTCACGCGTTATCAAACCTCTGAAGTTTCCTGCTGTAACGGGATACCTCATCGCTGGAATTTTGATCGGTCCTTATGTTCTTGGACGCGTTCCGGGGCTTTCCGAAATCATCACTCCGGAATTTATTTCCAGTTTATCGGTAATTTCCGATGTGGCTTTGGGCTTTATCGCTTTTTCCATCGGCTCTGAATTCAAGATTTCTGTTTTGAAGAAAATTGGAAAACAGGCGGTGGTCATTGCGATTTTCGAGGCGCTTGCCGCTGTGTTCCTTGTGAGCGCCGTTCTTGTCGGACTGCATTTCTTTATTCCCGATAAGTTGCCGATTTCGGCGGCTTTGACTTTAGGGGCGATTGCCTCTGCCACGGCACCGGCAGCTACGATGATGGTGGTAAAGCAGTATAAAGCGAGAGGAAAAGTCACCGAAGTGCTTTTGCCGGTGGTGGCATTGGACGACGCCATCGGACTGATCGCTTTCGCTGTTTCCTTCGGTGTTGCACAGGCGTTGGAATCCTCAAACGGAATCAGCCTCATCACTGTGTTGGTCAATCCCATGGCGGAAATCTTTTTCTCTTTCGCTGTGGGAGGGCTTTTGGGCATGCTCTTAAACTTTGCTGAAAAACTCTTTAAGTCCAATTCCAAGAGGTTGTGTCTTGCGGTGGCGTTCGTGTTTCTGACGGTGGCTCTTTCTATTGCGGCCGAAAGCGGAAATTGGCGAATCTTCGCGGTGGACGTCCGGTTTTCCTCCCTGTTGACCTGTATGATGCTCGGCACGGTCTTCTGCAATGTTTGCAAAAATTCTTTGGAGATCATGGAAAAAACGGACAAATGGACTATGCCGATCTATATCCTCTTTTTCGTTATGTCAGGGGCGGATCTTCGCTTTGACTTCTTTAAAGAGCCGATATTCGTTCTCATTGGTATTGTATATATTATCGTCAGAGTTTTGGGAAAATGTTTGGGCGCGAAGATGGGAGCGATTCTTTCAAAAGCTGATCCCAAGGTGCGAAAATATCTGGGATATACTCTGATTCCTCAGGCGGGCGTGGCGCTTGGTATGTCCCTGATGGCGGTGAGCGCCTTTCCGGGAAACGAGGGGATACTTATAAGAAATACCGTGCTATTCGGAGTCCTGCTCTATGAACTTGTCGGTCCAATGGTCACAAAAATTGCCCTGACAAAGTCAGGGGACATTGTTCCTAAAAACGCGGTTGCGGCCACTACAACTTCAACCGAGTTGACGGACGACGACGAAGACGAGTGACGTACGTCACCGCAACATCATCCGCGGTGCGGTGAAATTGTCGCAACCCTGTAATGTCGCAGCGCCGTAACAGTATGGTTGCCGGACAGAGCAGCGATCTGATATGTGAAGTTTTTAAAGGTGAATTTTTTGGGAATTTTACTTATTTGCGGCCGTAAACGAAGGAGAAATTTAGATGTCAAAGTTGAAAATGAAATGGTATGATGTTTTGCTTCAGATACTACTGTCCGTATTGCTGTTTTTGCTGTTCCTTTCATCCTCAGTGTTTCTGACCCTTGCGTTTAAACCCTTATACTATCTTGACATCAAGGCGCTTGACATCCCGAAAACTTCCGGCTACGACGAAAAAACTATTAAGGAAAACTACGACGCGCTCATCGACTACAACCTGCCCCTGCGCGATGGTGATCTTTCTTTTCCAAGCCTCCCCATGTCCGCGCATGGAAAACAACACTTTGAGGAGGTAAAAGATATTTTTGACGCTTTTAAGGTTTTGGCATTGGTTTGTATTCCTCTGTGCGGAGTGGGCGTCTTCTATTTTCACACGGCGCCCAAAAAATTATATTTGCCTCTTACCGCCGGACTTACCGTTGTATTGCCTCTTCTGGGTGGACTTTTGATCGCATTGAATTGGGAGAGAGTTTTCGTTTCGTTTCATGAACTGTTTTTTGATAATGACTACTGGATTTTTGATTCTACGTATGATCCGGTGATCACCATTCTTCCAGATGCTTTCTTTATGCACTGCGCGGTGATGATTCTGTCGCTTCTGGTGTTTTGTGGAATTGTATGCCTCGCGATTTTTGGTTTCACGGAAAGAAAAAGAAAAAGGGGAGCGAATGATGCGGATACCTTCCCGTCAAATATTTCAGACGGCGTCTCAAACGGTTCTTTGACATGTCCGGTTTCCGCTGTGACCGACGGCGCACAGAAAGGCGTAACCGATGCCGTATCGAATACCTCGCAGAATGTTACGCCGGACGATACGCCGCAGAGCGGGTCCGATGGAAATGACCGAACGTAAAAAAGGAAAGGAAGAAAAAAAGAATGGTTACGGTTATCCTTTTTGATCTGGATGGAACTCTTTTGCCCATGGATCAGGATGAATTTGTCAAGGGATATTTTGGACTTCTTTCAAAGTGCTTTCTTCCCCGCGGTTACGAACCGAAAAAACTTATGAATACCGTTTGGAAGGGAACCGATGCCATGATTAGAAACGACGGGAAAAGAAGCAATGAGGAAGCGTTTTGGACATGTTTTGCGCAGGTCTACGGTGAGGATTCCCTGAAAGACAAACCGCTCTTTGAAGAATTTTACAGAGATGAGTTCCCGAGGGCACGGAAGTACTGTTCCTTCAATCCCATGGCCGCGGACGTAGTTAAAATACTGAAAGAATCCGGTTTTAGGGTAGGACTGGCGACAAATCCCATTTTTCCCCAGGTTGCGACACACTGCCGCATTCGTTGGACGGGCCTTCAACCGGAGGATTTTGAACTTTGTACTACGTATGAAAACATTGGCTATTGCAAACCAAACCCCGAATATTTTAAGGAAGTCGCCGCCAGAATGCGGGTTGCTCCGGAGGAGTGTTTGATGGTGGGGAACGATGCGACTGAGGATCTTGCCGCGCGTCATACGGGTATGAACGTATTTTTGCTGACAGATTGTCTGATCAATAGAGAGCACAAGGATATCTCTCACTGTCAAAGCGGAAATTTTGAAGACCTTCTGCATTATGTAAAAGAAAATTTTGAAAACAAAATACAAATTTGAAGGAATCTACGGCGATGGGGAAAATTATTCTTTGTCGCCGTTGTTTGATTTGTAATGAAAAGTCTACAGTCTATCTGAAACGAATTCAACGACATCGGCTGGACTATAGTGACGGAAAAGCAACGGTGATGGAGAATATGAAATCTATTTGCATGAACGGGCATATTTTTTTGTTTCTTCGGTTGTAAAACTCCAAAAAAGTGTGGGATACCAAACGCAAAAAATGGAAAACAGACTGCGACAAGGGTGCGAAAGGGTTCTATGCCGGTTTTGAATGAATACAATTTTGTTAAAACCATTAAATACATATAAAAAATTTAAATTTACACAAAAAAATATAGAATATGAATTTTATGGTTGACAAAAAAATGAATTTATGTTACAATCTTTGTAAACACAGGTTGTACAAAAAATTAGAAAGGAAGTAAGGATATGAAAAACCGCTTTGTATCGTTGTTTTTAATGTTTGTAATGGTTTTCTCAGCAGTCGCCGTTTTCTCTCTCGGTTCTTTTTCGGAGAATGATCCTGCAGGTGTCACTGTTTCTGTCGGTTCAACGTATGCTGTTCGCGGAGGAACGGCAATTCTCGACATATACGTATCCGCAGAACAACTTCCCGCGACCTATGATCATCTGAATGACTGGACCATATCTTTCAGTGGCGCACAATTAAAAGCTGTCGGAAGCGAGTTCTATGTTTCTGGGGGCAACGCCTTTAGTTCCGTTTATGACAATACGGCGGCATGTGTTGCCGGGGAAAATTTTAATATCGGAACGTCCGATCAGATTCTTTCGATGGGCGGTATGAAAATCGCTTCGCTTGCTTTTGAAGTTCCGGAGGATGCGCCCAGCAGAATTTCGGTATCTGTTGATGAGGTGCTTGCACTTCGTTTTGCGAAGAAGGATTGGAAACGAAATCTTGACGATCCAGACGATACTACCGGCCTGTACTCGGTGGCAGAAACGGTGCAGACTGTTTCGGGAACGATTTATGTTGAAAGTTCGGTGACCGGAAGCCCTGATCCTCATGTGGGTACGGGGGAGGACTACGAGATTCCGATGTACAATTCCAAGGGTGAAAGAATCAACAACCTCGGGGAAAATCTGATCACCGGTACCTATAGGACGTTGCTCATTCCGGCTGAGGTGGTGGAAATCTCCGAAAATGCTTTAAGTTCTGCCACAGTTGCCGGACTGATCTTGAAGAATTCCCAGTATACCGAACTTCCCGCTGGCATCCAGGAAGTGATCAGAAGGGGAAATCTTACGGTGTACTACCAAAGAAATGCGAACGGTACGGATACCACCAAGGATGTGTTAGAGAAATTTATTTCTGAGGAAAATTTACAGAACGTCGAACTGAAGAATAATTTGATGGTTCATGATGAATGCAAAGTTGACGGCAACAGAGTATCTTTTATAGGCGGTGTTACATCGGAAGACTCATTTTTTTCAAAATTTATTATGGAAGTGTATTTTCCGGAACATGATCGGATGTTTACAGCTGAATATGAAATTTTTTACCGTACGCTTAAAGATGTTGCCAGCGTGATTCCGGAGATTGCTGAAGAATCCAATTTGCTTCTGGTTGATATGAGCCATATCGTTGGATTAACTGTTACCGGAATGCCTGATGGCCAGTACACCGCGGTGGTTACCATTTACGGTATATCGCTGGATGCAGGCGGAAACCGTGTTGCTGTGTGCAGCGACTCGGTGACAATACCGGACATTGTCGTATCGACGTCGGAATAACCCGCGGTTGTTTTCTAAAAATGTTTGAGTGTAAACAAACGTTCTATATCTTCGGACAAAAATTCGACGGTCGCACAGACCGTCGGATTTTTAAAAGAAAGAGTTTCTTTCAGCGGTAAAGGCAAGTAATCTGCAAAAAATTGAAAATTGTTTGTGAATAATTCAGAGAACTATTGACAACTCTGCCCAAACTGTATATAATAAATATATACAATATTTACGGAGGTAACTGTGTGCATATTCTAATTGACAACAAAAGCGGGGCGCCGATTTATGATCAGATATATTCGCAGATCAAAAATCAGATTATAAGCGGTTCCTTGAAGGAAGATGAGATGCTGCCTTCTATTCGTGGTCTTGCAAAGGATTTGCGGATTAGTTTTATTACAACAAAACGTGCATATGAAGAACTTGAAAAAGACGGCTTTCTCTACACAGTTCCGGGAAAAGGATGTTTTGTAGCACCAAAGAATGTTGAACTGTTACGAGAAGAAAATCTGAAAAAGATCGAGGAACATATTGAAGAGATCATAAGGCTTGCTGTAACGTGTAACCTGAGCAGGGAAGATATTATAAAAATGGTGAATTTCAGTATGGAGGAAGAGGAATGAACGCAATTGAACTCAAAGACCTGACAAAGTCCTACTCCGGCTTTACGCTGGATCATTTGAATTTAGTTTTGCCCGCAGGCTGCATTATGGGACTTATCGGAGAAAACGGTGCCGGAAAAAGTACAACGATCAAACTCATTCTTGATATCATTCATAAAGACAGCGGAAATATTGTTCTATTTGGAAGGGACAACGGAGGGGATATAAAACTTGCTAAAGAAGATATCGGCGTTGTTCTGGACGATGTAGGAATTCCCGAATGTCTCACGGCAAAGCAAGTTGGAAACGTAATGAAGTACACATTCAAAAACTGGGACATGGACGAGTACTTTGCTTTGCTTCGAAAATTATCGCTGCCGGACAGCAAACCGTTTAAGGATTTTTCCCGTGGGATGAAAATGAAACTTGGTATTGCAGTCGCCTTATCCCACAAAGCCAAACTTTTACTCCTTGATGAACCGACATTGGGATTGGATCCTGTTGTGCGGGATGAAGTTGTGGAAATGTTTATGGATTTCACAAGGGAGGAAGAACATTCGATTTTGATATCTTCCCATATCGTAAGCGATCTTGAAAAATTATGTGATTATGTGGCGTTTCTGCACCATGGAAAATTGTTGCTTTGCGAGGAAAAGGATCGACTGCTTGCAGAGTACGGTCTGATCTACTGTACAGAGGAGGAGTTGCAAAGCCTTCCGCCGAAAGCGGTCAAATACAGAAAGAAAAACCCATACGGTGTGGAGGCGTTAATATTGCGAAATGCGGTGCCGGGCAGTGTCAAAGTAAGTCCCGTTGGTATCGAAGATCTGTTTGTGTTTATGGTAAAGGGGGCGCAATAAATGAAGGGTCTGCTTTTAAAGGAATGGTATATGATGAGAAAGTATTGTCGGGTGTATCTGCTGATTACGTTGGTTTTTCTTGCGGTATCCTTTGTCAGCAACAACAATATATTCTTTTCGTTTTACCCATGCCTTTTATGCGGAATGATTCCCGTCAATCTTCTAAGTTACGACGAGCGCAGCGGCTGGATTCGATACAGCGGTACGCTGCCCTATACAAAGTCGCAGATTGTGTCAGCCAAGTATCTGGTGGGTCTGTTCTCACTGGTGGCGGTTTGGGCGGCAACGAGTATTGTGCAGACAATCAAAATGAGTCTGAACGACGGATTTGTCAGCGGTGGTTATGTCATGACATTACTGACGATGTCCATTTTAACGGCCGCCTGTTTCTCTGTCTGTCTGCCGCTTGTTTTCAAATTTGGTACCGAAAAGGGAAGAATCGTTTATTACATTATGATTTGTTTGTTTTGTGGGGGCAGCGCAGTTGCATCTCAATTCTTTACAGGAAAGTTGGAGAAGGAATTTGCACCGAATTTACTCTTTATAGGCTTGTCTCTCATTGGAATTGGGATATATGCGCTGTCATGGTATTTATCCATTGTAATCTATAAGAGGCGAGAGGTTTGATACTGAGAGAGATTCAATACTGCAAAAAAGAATTATAGACGAAGTACGGAGTTCCTTGATTAGGGACAGGGGATCAGACAACAAAGCCGATGATTCTATGCGTTTTTAATTGGTCATCGGCACTGCTTTTTATGTTCAAACCAAATAATATTCCAGACTTTCTAAAAAATATTCAAAATTTTTGAAAAATGTATATTCGTCAATGATGAGGTAAGTCAGGTAGGTACGAAAACTGAACGATCATGTTCAATGACATCAAGATGGGTTGTGAAGTGGAATTTTATTTTGGAGGACAAAGTCCCTTGGTATTTCGGGGTGCGGGTGTCCTGCGGACACCTCTGCCGAGGGCAAAAGCACCGGCCGAGCCGGCAGGCGAGAAGCGGGTGTCCTGCGGACACCTCTGCCGAAGGCAGAAGCACCGACCGAGCCGGCAGGCGAGAAGCGGGTGTCCTGCGAACACCTCTGCCGAAGACAGAAGCACCGACCGAGCCGGCAGGCGAGATCGGCGGCACGGGCAGAAAGATAAACGAGGAACGGGAGAACAAAACATCTACCCTTCTTTTTTGTGAGTATAATAGTATAATCAAGAATAATAGATCGAGACTGCCCGCATCCAGTAGTTCTGCAACTTTTTTCTAATATTTTCGCAAAAACTATTTATTTTTTCGCTGCACTGTGATATAAGAACTATACTATACATTTTCATATGCCTGATTATAGGGAGTGCCGCAGGTAAGCAGGTAAAATGTATTCTCTGCCCTTGAATCTGGCAAAATGTATAGCAACATTGCGGGAATCATTTTTGATGCGTTCCCTTGAGGAAGTACTTTTTTGTTGGAGGAACAATTTATGTTGCTTGAACTTAAAAACATTGAAAAATCGTTTGGAGACAAGCAGGTGTTGAAGGGTGTATCGTTTGCTGCAAAAAGCGGCAAGGCGTTTGGCCTACTTGGAAGAAACGGTGCGGGCAAAACAACTTCTATTCGTATTCTAATGAATGTTTTTCCCGCTGATCACGGTGAGATTCTGATTGACGGAAAACCGATTGATTATGACAGGGTAGGATTTGGCTATCTGCCTGAAGAGAGGGGTTTATATCCAAAGAAACGCATTATAGATCAATTGGTATACTTTGCAGAATTAAAAGGATTAAATCATCGTACAGCGATAAAATCAGTAGATTATTGGCTTGAAAGACTTGGCATGAATGAGTACAGAGACAAGCGGCTTGACACGCTTTCAAAGGGGAATCAACAAAAAATACAGTTGGTTACCGCTTTGGCACACAATCCTCAGATTGTGATACTCGATGAACCGTTTTCGGGACTTGATCCGGTAAACGCTATGCTGCTCAAAGATGTGGTGAAGGAACAGATTTCACAGGGAAAAATTGTTTTGTTTTCAAGTCACCAAATGAGTTACATAGAAGAATTTTGCGACAGTATTGCCATTATCAATGCGGGTAAAGTTGTACTGAACGGAGACCTGCGCGAGATAAAACGAAATTATGTCCGTGATCGCCTGATCGTCAACACCGTAAATCCCGACCGAATCAAACTTGACTTTGGAAATGCCTGTACTGTAACTGAGCAAGGGAGTCTTATGATCCGTCTCGCTAGTCCCGACGATAAACAGACAACAATGAAACGTCTCGTTGAAAGCTATGACATTGATGAAGTAAGGGTGTTTGAACCCACTTTGAACGATATTTTTGTAGAATATGCGGGCGAACAGGTGTGAGGAGGCAGAAACGATGAAACAGTTTGGGAAGATACTGAAATTTGAACTGGTTAGTTATTTAAAAAACAAGATATTTGTCGGAATAACCGTTTTTCTTGTAATTGCAATCGCTGTTGCCATGTTTATCCCGAATATTTTGGCCCTTTTCAAGTCGGATGATGGGACAAAGGAACCAAAAGATTTGCCTGTTATGCTGATCTATTCGGAAAACAAAGAACTTGCTTCCCTTGTAAAGCAGTATTTTACAGAAGCATTTTCAGATTATAATGTATTGATTGCAGAAGGTTCAATGGAAAATGTAAAGAGTCAGATTGTATCCGGCGATGTCGAATGCGCTTTTGAAATGAACAGCGCTTCTTCTTACACTTATTATGTAAACAACCTGTCAATGTATGACGCCAACCCGGGAACGGCGGATACTGTACTTCAGGAAGTTTACAGAGTGAACGCTATGATCGGAAGCGGAATGACCTTCGAACAGGCAAGCGACATTCTGTCTGTACAGATTGAAAATTCTGTAATATCTCTTGGAAAAGATCAGATGCAAAATTTCTTTTATACATACATCATGATTTTTGCCTTGTATATGGTGATTCTTCTTTACGGACAGATGGTGGCTACCAATGTGGCCACCGAAAAGAGTTCGCGGGCCATGGAAGTTTTGATTACAAGCGCGAAACCGACAAGTATGATGTTCGGAAAGGTTTTGGCTTCCTGTATAGCGGGACTTATACAGCTTATCGCAATTTTTGGGTCGGCGCTTTTGTTCTATCATATCAACAAATCTGCTTGGGGAGATAATATGATCATTGAATCCATATTCAATATTCCTGTCAATCTCTTCATATACCTGCTTGTATTCTTTATCCTTGGCTTTTTGATCTATGCATTTTTGTACGGGGCGATAGGATCGACGGCGTCTAAACTTGAGGATATAAATACATCCGTCATGCCTATCACATTCTTATTCATTATTGCTTTCTTTGTGGTAATGTTTTCGATGACAAGCGGAAATATTGACAACACCTTGATAAAGGTGTGTTCCTACATTCCTTTTACTTCCCCGATGGCTATGTTTACACGGATCTGTATGAGTTCTGTTGCTTGGTATGAAATTGCCATTTCCATAGTGATTTTGATTGGTTCAACAGTAGGAGTTGGATTTGTTTCGGCTAAAATATACCGAGTTGGAGTATTGTTGTACGGAACACCCCCGAAAATGAACTCCATAATTAAAGCTGTTTGGAAGGCATGAATTTAGCAACTTTGCAGGGCGCTCATTTACCTTGCAAAGTTGCTTTCTTTACGTCAAAATCGAACAGTATTCCCGATACTTTTGGAATGTCTTTGGCATAATTACTGTCTCCTGTTGTAACACTACATCGGTTCACATCTATTGTGACACTGCGCAAGATAAAATGAAAGAAGAAGAATAAAACCTTTGACAAGTTGGGGAACGTGTGATATAATATTACGAACGGACAAGAGATTGTTCCGTGCTTTTGTTGCGGGAACGCAGCGACGATATGAATGCAGAGAATTTTTTGCGCGTAGCGAAATTAAGGGACGAAAAGATTTTGAAACAGTGAGGAACGTTAGAGGTATTTTGGATGATTATTCTTGGAATTGATCCGGGATTGGCCATTGTTGGGTACGGTGTGATTGAATACAGGAACAATTCATTCAAGGTGCTGGATTTCGGCGCCATTACTACGCCCGCCGGTATGAAAATTGAGGATCGTCTTTGTAAAATTTTCAAAGGCATGAATGAACTTATAGACAGATATCAACCGGCGGAAATGGCGGTAGAGGAATTGTTTTTTACCAAAAACATCACCACCGGTATCGCTGTTGCCGAAGCGAGGGGCGTGATTTTACTGGCCGCAAGGCAACGGGGGCTGGAAATTGGGGAATATACGCCGATGCAGGTAAAACAGGCGGTAGTCGGTTACGGGGGAGCGGAAAAGAAGCAGGTGATCGCCATGGTCAGATCTTTTTTGAAAATCGGGCCGGAATTGAAACTGGACGACACTGCGGATGCGCTGGCAATTGCCATTTGCCATGCACACACTGGCTGCGGGGGATTACGACGGTTTTATAACGTCAAGTGAGGAAGAGAAATGTTTTACTATCTTGAAGGAAAATTGTCCCTGCCGAGTCTGACAACGGCGGTCGTTGACTGTGGAGGGGTTGGGTACAAACTGACAGTCAGCGGAAGCACAAGACAGGAGATCTCTTCAAAGGTCGGACTGACCGTGCGTCTATATACCTATCTTTCAGTGCGGGAAGACGCCATGGAGTTGTATGGATTCTCAAGCGAACAGGAAGAAACCGCATTTGAGCAACTTCTTTCGGTGTCTGGCGTAGGACCAAAGGCAGCTGTCGCCATTCTTTCCGCACTGACGGTGGAACGGTTCTGCAAAGCAGTTCTTACGGGAGACGTAAAGGCAATTTCCGCAGCACAGGGTGTGGGGGGGAAAATTGCCGCGCGGGTGGTTCTCGAATTGAAAGACAAACTTTCAAAGGCTTTGGGCGTCAATGCCGACGAATTGCCGGCCGTATCGGTCGCGGTGGACATGAACATGGAGGACGCGCTCAACGCACTTATGGTTTTGGGTTACACAAGAGCAGAGTCACTGACGGCTCTGCGAAAGGTTGCCTCCTCCGGAAAAACTACGGAGGATCTGATCAAAGAAAGTTTGAAAGTTCTTGCGAAGGTCTAAATTTCTTGAAATCCATGAGAAAAAAAGGTTTCGCTTTACAAACTTTCGGTTTTATAGAAAGACGGGGTTGTGTGACGTCAACCGCATTGAAATGGTTTTGAAAAGGAGAGCGCTATGAACGGAAGAGGGGAAAGTGACTTTGATTTTGAAAGCCGAATTGTCAGTTCCGCAAAGCGCGAGGGAGACGGCGAGGAAGTGTCTTTGCGCCCGACTACGCTTGACGAATATATTGGGCAAAATAAGATCAAGGAAAACCTGAAAATTTATATGGCGGCGGCAAAAAATCGGGGGGAGGGTCTGGATCATGTGCTGCTTTACGGTCCCCCCGGTCTTGGAAAGACCACTCTTTCTGCCATTATCGCGACGGAAATGGGCGTGAATTTACGAATCACGTCTGGCCCTGCCATTGAAA
>CANQNM010000027.1 GCA_947625265.1 uncultured Clostridia bacterium | reverse complement strand
CGTACAACATAAGCGCGGTTTGCAGCATATCGCGGCACGCGGTGCAGTTCAATCTGCGTCCAAGCATTCAAACCATCGAATTGACGCCCGCGGCAGATCATAAGCGGGCAGACGGATGAAATAAAACCAAAGAAAGGGCAGGAAACCGGCCGTCGGGAGCGCAGATGTTCGACGGTTTTCAAAATCCGGGAGCCTGTCAGAAGAACCCGATGGCGTCTGACATCGGCAATTCCGGTGTCTTCGGAAAAATCTTACCCTTTACAGCCATACAGGAAGAACGAAAAAATCAAAACAACACCGCGCAAATCTGACGGTGCAGGCACGCCGGATTTTTTGCCGAACAATACAAACCGACGGCGACCGTTCCGCGAGGATACCGCCCGGAAGTCTGCGCGGTTTGACTGAAAAGATGCGAACGGCAGCGCTGGAGCACCGGCAGAGATTTGTACGTCAGCATCTTATACTTTAAAAGAAAGGAGGAAACCGGATTGAATTTTCTAAAGACTCTTTTTTCGAAGCAGGAAGGCAGCAAAATCGGACAAAAAAAGCGGGCAGTGGCGTTCGTTGACTACGAACACTGGTATATTTCACTGGACAAAATGTATCACACCCGTCCAGATGTGAAAGCATTCAGAGACGAACTGTCCGACCGTTACGAGATCTCCGACATCGCTTTCTTCGGGGATTTTTCCAATCCCTCGCTGCGCGCGGAAATTTTCAATATCCGTCAGGTGTCCAACACCATCATCGAAACGCAGAATGCCTCCGCGAACTTCGAAAAAGATTTCACCGATTTTATCATGCTCGATCACATCTACCAAAGCGCCATCAAAACCGAAAACCGGAACATCGAGGCCTACGTCATTTTTACGGGCGACGGACATTTTTCGTCAGTGGTCAGTTTTTTAGCCACCAAATGCCATAAAGAGGTAGGCGTTTACGCGGTAAAAGACGCGTGTTCCGCACAACTTGCGGGTTGTGCCACCTACCTGAGATTGATTCCGGAGGAAACTTCAAGAAATTCCGACGATCAATATAGCCGCATGATTCTCAAAAGTCTGAAAGCACTCTTTGAAAAAAACAGAAACAAAAAAGTTCGCGCCACTTTCTGGCAAACAGTGGAAGCTGTTGCCAAAACCAATCATGTGAGCAAAGAGGAAGTCACCTATGCGCTGCGAACTCTGATCTCCCGCGGGTACATCTATCAGACAAAAGAAAACGATAAACCCGACAGCATCAAAATTCTCAAAGTCAACTGGCAGCAGGTTTACAAGGACCGTTTACTCTGACACGCTTCGTTCCCACCGTTTCCTGGGGTTATTTTAGAACTCCGCAAAAAACGGGAACAAGAACAAAAAATAAAAAATCTGAAGACGGGAAGACGGTACATCGCAGGGCGGACGCAGCAGCGTCCGCCCTCCTTTTTTCATTTTTTCGTCTTTTGTGCGCCTTTCCCTTCGGCTTTTTGTTTATACGCCAAAAACATTCAGTCTTTCAAAGCATACCACGTGTCAAGGTAGTGCACCGCCATCCCGAAGTTCTTCTGTCCCATTCTTCGGCAAAGTTCCCCGTACACTTCCCCCATCTGGACGTACATCTCCCCTTTTCCCTCTTCCATAAAGGAAACGTGATCTCCTTCCGCCGAATGGGTTTCCACGCCGCACACCACCTTGCACCCCGTCTCTGCGCACAGGACGATCTCCTTTTCGGACACGGCAAGAATCTCCTGGGCGGTGTCTCTATAGGACATGAGGCACAATGTATCGGCATTGTCACACAGCAGAGAGAGCAAGTCCTGCTCCTCTCCGTCGCTGTTGATCACACGGTAGTCGTCAAACCAAAAAGGAATATCCCATTCCAACTTCTCCCCAGCGCCTCTTACAATTTCCGCTGTTTCTTCCACATATTCAGCATAAAGTTGAAGGATCTGCTGACGGTTTTCGTTGAAATCTTCTCTTTGATGCGGTTCCACATCGAGATGCAACGCCTCAAAGCGCGCGTCTTGCGGCACGCTTTGCTGGTACAGCAAATATTTCTCCACAACCTCCCGAGCGCCGGCGCTGTCCTTGTTGATAAAAGAACTGTCCCCCGACAGCAGGCATACGCTCATCCCCTGCTGCCGCGCCAAGCGCACAAAGGCAACCATTTCTTCCTGCGGGAAATCGGGATAGCAGAGATACACCGTGTTCACCGAATTCTTTTTTAAGAACTCCAGATATGCCTCTTTTTCTTTTTCCCTTTTCAGAATGCGCGCATCCCACCACCACACCGCCAGCGTTCCGCCGTCTCCCTCCTTCTTGAAAGCAATCGTGGGGATTTCTTCTTTTGAAGGAGACTCTGCGGTTGTCATTCCGGAGAAGGGCGGTGTTGGGCTGTCCGTCGAACTATTGGTGCTTAAAAGAGGGGGAAGTTCCGAAGGATTAGACGAAGCATAGCCATCGGTTATCTTTTTGCCATTTGACCGGGAATTCCCCGCACATCCGCCCAAAAACAGCGCAAAACAGAGGACGCCCAGGATGATTTTCCTCATTTCTCGTTTTCCGCTCATTTCCCTGTCTCCATCATTTCGTTTTGCTTTTAAACGTCCGCAGCCGCGCGCTCTTTCGTGAAAGCGCCGACCCGTCAATACAGAAAGGCCGCGCAGGAAATCCGCCTCCGCGTGTCTTTCAAAAGGCGTCACCCTGTCATCCCGTCTTCCTGTCATCTCGCCATCCTGTCGTCCCGTCACCCTGTCATCCCGCCAACCTGACGCCCTGAAACCTGACACAAATTCCTACGAATTTGCCGTCAGGCCGGGGCGTCTTTTTTTCAGGGTGAACCTTTTCTCAGGCGTCGCTTTTATTTATCTTCATCTTCGACACTTTTCGGTCTGCTTTTTTTACGCGAAGACCGAAATGCGCGACTTGGTTTTTTTTCGGCCGATTCGTCGTTTTCTTTTCCGTTCTTTTCCTTTTTGAGCGAACGCTCTCCGTATTCCCTTTTGGAGAGAATCTGCTTTCCCGCAGGAGACGTCGTCGCCGCTTCCTGTCTCAGAGTCTTTTCATACCGCGGCTGTTTTATCGCAGTCACAGCATTTTCCCCGCTTTGCGCCGGCGTCTGACTTCCCGCAAGGTTCTTTTGCCTGCCCTTTTCGGGCGCCTCGGCGCGTCCCTGTCTGATTTCTCCCTGACGTTCCGTGTCCTCCGTTTCCCTGCCCGATTTTACGGTAGACCCCCCACGGCGATTCCTGCCGCGGTTTCTGCCCGAATTGTTTTTCTCAGCTTTGGCCGCAGGATTCTCCTCCCCGGGACGTTCCTCTGAGGATTCCTCTCTGGCCGTCGAAACAAGGGGATTTCTCGCAAGCGCCGAGGGCATCACCTGATCGGTATACGAAGCCGCTTTTTGAGGCGCCGGGCGAACCGGCCTCTGCGGTTTTTGCTCCTGTTCCGCAGACTGTTCTCCTTTTGCCGCCGCTTTCAGCGCGGCGCGGGTTGTTCCGGCGGCTTTCGCCTGCTTTTCAAGATTTTTCTCTTCCAGCGCTTTCTCGTAGTTCTCGTCGCCCTTCCTGATGGGGCTGAGCAGATCCCGGTGATAAACTTTCGGTGCACTTGCGGCGTCGTCCAGCGGTTTAACTTTTACCAGGCCCAAAAGCGGTTTCGTTTCCAAAACAACGCTGATGCCATCCGGCGTGTTCACAAGGCTGTCCACTTTGGGCGTCAGTCTGCCCTCCTCCAGATACGCGTCGTATTCATAGCGTAAGCAGCACATCAACCGCCCGCACGCTCCCGAAATTTTATTGGAATTCAGCGAAAGGTTCTGTTCCTTGGCCATCTTGATGGAAACCTGCACAAAATCCGGCAGGAAAGAGTGGCAGCAGAACGGTCTGCCGCAGGTCCCCAATCCTCCCAAAACTTTTGCTTCGTCCCGAATACCCATCTGACGCAGTTCAATCCGGCAGCGGAACACCGAGGCCAGATCCTTGACCAGTTCCCTGAAGTCCACTCTCCCGTCGGATGTGAAATAAAAGAGCAGTTTGCTGTTGTCGAAGGTATACTCCGTGTCGATCAGTTTCATGTCAAGGCCGTGCTGCTCAATTTTTTTGTTGCCGATAAGAAAGGCTTCTTCGGCCTTCTCAATGTTTTCTTTGTTGTGTTTGTCGTCCTCCGGCGTAGCGATCCGTACCGCCTTGCGCAAGGGCAGCACAATATCCTTTCCGGAAACGATATGGTTGGATTGGGAAACATACCCGTATTCGGTTCCCCGCGCCGTTTCCACCACGGCGTGACATCCCTCGGGATATTTTTTTCCGTCCGGATCAAAATAGTATACTTTTCCGGAAGTGCGGAAGCGCACCCCAATGACTTCCGTGTCTTCCGGCGGCGCCTCGTAGTATATAGACACCACCTGCTGTTCCTTTTTTTCCTTTTCGTCTTCGGCGTTCCCGCCTGCGTCCGAAACATCGCCGCTAAAAATTTCCGGCGCTTTCTGTGTGTTTTCCATCGTCCTGTTTTTTCCTTTCTCTTTGCCCTGTTTGCGCCTGCAAGCCTCGGGGTTCCCGGACTTTTCGGATCAATTTGCGGCGGCGTCATAAATCCAATGAGCCAGTGTCATACGCGCGCCCTGTATGTTGACGTTTTTCCGGAGATTCTCCCGCACGAGAGTCGTTTTTTCAAAGAGGCTCAGAAGCGCCCTTCCGGTCAGACCCCTGGCGGCGTTTTCCGCCTCCCGTTTTGAGGAAAAATAAAGCGGCGTCCCGCGTCCGTTTCCATAGCGAACCAGGATCATGTCCCGAAAAGCCAGTTGGAGAAGTTCCAGTATCTCCTCAAATTCCTGCCTTTTTGAGGGAAACGCCAAAACCGTACAAAGAAGTTCGACGCGATTGGGCGGGGCAATACAGGCAAGCAACCGATCCGCCTGCCCGCGGAAGACCTTCTCCCCTTTTTCCCCGGACTTTTCAAGAGCCAATACCGCTTTTCCGTAACTTCCGCCGCTGTTCTTTACAGCCGATTCGAAACGTTCCGGATCGTCCTCTTTTATTTTCGCAAAAGAAGGGGTTTTCGCCAGCATCTCTCCCAGTTCCCCAACCGAAAACCGCTGCATGCGGATCACAGGAGCTCTGCTGCGCACTGTGGGCAAAAGCGCCGCGGCGTTCTCGCACAGAAGAAAAAACCGCGTGTCACCGGGGGGTTCCTCCAGGAGTTTCAACGCCGCGTTCTGTGCCTGGGCGTTCATACACTCGGCGTTTTCCAAAATATAAAAACGGAAAGGCAACTCGTTGGGTTTGACGAATGCATCCTCTCTCAAACGGCGCACCAAATCCACCGTAAAAATTTTCCGGTCCTGCGGCAGCCCGAAAATTTTAACGTCCGGGCTGATCCCCCGTTCGATTTTTTCACTGCCCGGAACACCGCCGGCCAGCGCCTTTGCCACAGAAAGTGCAAGCGTATGTCTGCCGCTTCCCTGTGGACCCTCAAGAATGTATGCGTGTGCCAGGGTTCCCGATTCAATTTCTCCGCGGAAAAATTTTTTCTGCTGCCCGTTGCCCAAAAGAGCGTCAAAAGGGTCCGCCATACCGCATACCACACCTCTTTTCGCACCGTTTCCGGACGCTCCCGGCGTTTTGTGCGTTTCGGCCTATTCCTTCTTTGAAGATTCTCCCCAACCCTCCGGCACATAGTCGTTCTTCGGGCGTTGTTCGGCGTTCTCCGCCTTTCCCGCCGTTTCGGCTTCGTCCCCCGGAATTTTCGGAGTTTTCCGTTCCCTTCCGTCACGGAACGGTTTTTCAGATTCGTCCTGAATTTTTTCGCCCCACGGACCTTCTTCGTTTGTCTCATTCGTCCCGCCCGTTTTACGCGCCATCGACGCGCGCACGGCCGGTTTTCCGCCCTTCGGTTTCTCTCTTTCGGTTTGGACAGTCCCGACAGCGCCCGTCTTGGCGCCGTAGCCGATTCGATGGTTCTTCCCGCCGTTCGCGTTTCCTGTGCCAACCGTCCGATTCTCCACAGATTCTTCCTCAAAATTTTCGTCAAAGCAGAGGGCGGAAGGATTTTTCTGTCGGAGATAGCGTACCCGCGCATTGATCAGCACATACGCCGTCAACAGTATGACGATCCCCGCGCAAATCCAAATAAAGGTAGTGGAGCGCATAAAATTCCTGATTAACGACAGATAGTAGATGCTGTTGCTTTGGGACAGCGAACCGATGGTCACCAGATCCGCCGCCGCCAACAGCCGCCCACCGTAAAAGACCTCCACTTTCCCCGCAATCAGTCCCTCCTGCACAGGCGCCGCCAAAGTGGAGAAAGACAACTGGGTGCGCAGTTCAATGTCGGTTTCTACGACGGTGTCGTTGGGTAAAAACGCCGAAAGGCTTTCCTTCGGAGCAACCGCCACATAGTCGGAATCCCCTGACAGCGTCACACGGATTTCCCCAAGAATCCGCGTAGGTTCCAGCACCTTCTTGTAGGAAAAATTTTCGTTTGCCCAATCAAAAAGCGCCGCGGCGATTTTAAACGCCCCGTACTGTTCCTCTCTGGCTCCCATGACCACACAGGTAAAGTGCTTGCCGCCGAAATTTGCCGTGGCAACAGTACAGTATCCCGCCCCATCGCTGTTTTGTGCCGCAAGCCCTGTGGCATACTTATAGGTATACCCGCCCAAACGCTTGGCGGAGAGCATATAGTTTCTGGTGAGCAAACGCCTCTCTCCCGTTTTGTCGGTGGCGGGCACTGTGTATTCGTCAGTGCCGCATATCTCTGTCAGCCTTTCGCTCTTCTGCACTTCCAACGCCAGGGTCAAAATGTCGGAAAGACAACTGTAACTCCCGCTCTGTTCCGGGTTCTCGGGATCCGCTCCCGTGAGATCCAGAAACAGTGTTCCGGTCATGCCCAACGCTTTTGCTTTTTGGTTCATTCTCTCCAAAAGAAGATCCGGCGCGTCCGGACTGTCCTCAAACATGTCAAAGGCCAGGGCGTATACGGCGTCGTCGGAATTGGCGATCAACATGCCGCACAGCAAATCGTGCACGGAGATCTGCTCTCCGGATTTCAATCCCGGATTCATGGTGGAGGAAGCAAGCCCCGTGACCCTTCTGTTCACTTTGACGGTTCGGTCATCCTTTCCCATGTAAAAATCGTCAAAAACCAGCGCCGCCATCAACCGCACCGCAGGGCCCGCCGGAAGATAGTCCCCCCGCGTGCCTTCGCTTTCAAAGAGAAGTGTTCCGCTTTCGTTGTGATAGATCAAAGCCGACGCCGAGGCGTCGATCTCCGGCTCTTCCAACGCGTGGACGCGCGACCCGGGAAGCGCTCCGCAAAGGAGAAAGAAGACCAGAAAGAACACTATATATTTTGTGGTTTTCATCCCCATCCCTTTCTGTTCTACCGGCCCCGATTCTTCCCGTCGAGATCGACGCCAAAAAACGACCGCGCCAGCGCCGCATCCTTTTCCAACTGCGCTTTCAGCGCTTCAATGTCCTGAAACTTTTCTTCCCGTCTTACGAAACGGTAGAATTCGATGTACACTTTCTGTCCCTCTTCTCCGAAATTCCCGCCGGAAGGCGTCCGCAAAAGATGCGCCTCGCACAGTTCCCCTTCGGCACTCTCAAAGGTAGGGTGTACGCCAATATTGACCACGGCCGGCAGCAGTTCTCCTCCCGCCGACACTCCGGCGAAATACACGCCCCTCGCCTGCACGCCCGCCTCCGGAATCGGCAGATTGAGCGTGGGGAAACCCAGCGTTCTGCCCACCTGTCTGCCCTTTTCCACATGGGAGAAAAAGCCGTAGGCATGTCCCAAAAATTTTTTTGCTTTCTCTGCGTCTCCTTCAAACAGCGCCTGCCGAATCGCCGCGGAACTCACCGTTTCCCCGTCGATGCGCACCGTTTCCCGCACCAGAAGCGGCACTCCTTCCTGCGCGCAGAATTCCCGAAGAAGCCGACTGTTCCCCTCGCGGTTTTTTCCGAACGTAAAATTCTCTCCGCAGGCAAGTCCGCGCACACCGCAGTTTCCCATCAGGTATTCGTAAAAAAATTTCTCGGGCGACAACTCCTTTATGGCGTCAAAAGGCTCCTCCGCGTAAAAACAGACGCCCGATTTTTGAAGCGCCGCCAACTTTTCGTCCTCGGACAAAAGTTTTTTTGCGGTTTTGGCCCCCGCGGGCGACCACACGCCCAAGAAAAAATTTTTTCTGTCCGCAAGATCCCGCGCATCCTTGAGCAGCGCCCGGTGACCCAAGTGCAGTCCGTCAAAGCACCCCAGCACCAGAAGCGCTCCCGCGGGAAACCTGTCCGGAGCGCTCTTGCTCAACGGTATATATCTCAAAACGTTTTTTCCTTTCACCCAAACCTTTCTGCCGCAGGGCAGCACCGGCGTTTCTTCCCCGTCGTCATCCGGCAAATCGGGATTCTTTTGGCCTGTTCTTCCTGTTCCGTCAATATTGCCCGCACGGCAGAATTGTTCTTTTCTTTCAAGAAGCCGCCCCTTTCAAGAAGCGTCCCCTTCAAGAAGCCGCCGCCGGGCCCAACGTGCCGCCAAACAGCAAAGGAATAACCGGCAAATATGCCGATGTGTGTTTTAAACAGCGAAAGAAACCGACGGCGCGCTTTTTTTCGCCGTTCCCCGTTTTTCTGTTCTTCCGTCCCACGCCGTCCGCCGCTTTTCAATCCGCAAAAGACGTTTTGTACGGTATGGCAAAACTGCGTTAGACAGAAAACGAAAAATAAACCCTTCCGTCAAGACAAAATCGTGCCCTAAAGGCGTCTGAAACAGGCCTGGAAACAGACTCTGAAACCGAAACTTTTAAATTCAGACGTCCAGATAGGAACTCAGGATCAGATTCATCAACTCATACCTGTCCAGACGGCAGATCAGCGACCGCGCGTTGTTGTAGTTGGTGATATAGGTGGGATCCTCCGAAAGAATATACTCCACGATCTGGTTGATCGGGTTGTATCCCTTCTCTTTCAGCGCTTCATACACGTCCACAAGAATGGCCCGAACTTCCTTTTCACGTTCCTGCTTCAGATTGAACGTCTGTGTTTTATCGTTTTTCATTTCGCGCACCTCCCCCTCCCCTTTGCGGCAATACAATCCTTTTCATTTCTGTTTTTCTCTGAACCGGAAAACCGTCTTTCTTCACGAACTTTAAGACCGGAAAATTCGAAGATTTCAGAGAAATCCCCGGGTACCCCGCGTCGGCGGTTCCCACATCCGCTCTCAGTTTAAACCGCGGGACAATCCGGAAGGAAAACCTCCCGACGGTTTTCGGTTGGGGCAATTCAAAACTCCCCATTGAATATTGTACACGATTTTCACAAAAAAATCAAGAGATATTTGTCCCGGCTCCTCTCTTTTTTGCCCGCGTAGACGGAAGCGGAAGAGATTTCAGCCTGCAGACAAACCCGCTTTTCAGACGCGAAGAAAGTATTTTTCTCTTTTTTCAAAAGTTTTTGAAGGTTTTTAGGGGAATTTTTCCAAAAAGTCCCTTAAATAGGGCGCGGGGCAAAGCCCCGCATAAGACTTTGTCTTCACTTTGGAGATTTTTGTTTCCACCCCCTTTTTGGGCCGTGCGCAGAGCGGACGGGGATGATTGGCACCCCCGCCGCGCCGCCGCCCGGCGTCCCAACCCCATCAAAATGTTCTTCCCGGTTTTTCCGCTTCACCTCGCCGTTCTCGAAAAGATTTCCGGTTTTTCGCGCCGTTCTCCCGATTGTTTTCTTTCTTTTTGGAAAAATCTTTCATACTCCCCTTGAAAGAAGAAAAAAAATGAGGTATACTACAGTGTGGAACGGTTTTCCGCCGTCGTTCCGTGTCTGCCCTATACTTCCGAACCCCTGATTTTTCCGGACAAAGGAACGCTCCAGGGCCAAAAATTTTCCGCCTGCTATACCGCGTCCCTTATACCCCATTCCCGGTTCGACACGGAATGGACGCGATTTTTGCCATATGACTCGGTCGTTTCCGCATGAAAGCCGCAAGTCTCCGGTAAAAGCGCAGTTCACCTAGGCGTTTTCTGCGCGCAGACGCCCTTCAGGAGGTTCTAAGGGAAAGTCCGGAACGGCCGGAAAGGAAAACCTCTTTGAAAGGCCCTTCCTCCCCTTGAAAAGTTTCGGAAAACGCCGTCTTTACACCTTAGAACGTTCGGAAGCGTGTGAAAAACGCCGCTTATGCGTCCGCGCTTACAGTTTTACACAGGCCGCGGATTGTCGGTTCGGCGCGCCCGCTCCTCCCCGGTCCGGCCGAGGGACTCGGGATTCCAAAGCGGCGATAAAAAACCTCGACGACGATAAAAAATCGCGGTGGCGATAAAAAACCGCGGCGCAGCCCGGCAGAATTACGGTGCTGTCACGGTGGAATCGCTGAAAGATTGCGGCGGAGCCGCACAGCTATGCGAGCGTGCAGCCGTGCGAGCATGCAGCCATGCGAACGGGCAGCCGAACAAGCATGCAGCCATGCAAACGCACAGCCGAGCGAGCACGCAGCCATGCGAACGGGCAGCCATGCGAGCGCACAAAAATGATTGAAATTTACAGGAAAGAAAAGGACGGTGGCGGTATGACACAATCCTCGGAGGCATCGACAGTCGCGGCACTCTGTACCGCTTACGGCAGGGCGGGACTTGCTCTTCTGCGCCTGTCCGGTCCTCAGGCTTTTGAAATTGTCTCCCGTGTTTTCCGCCCGGCCGGCGGCAGAGCGTTCGACTCCATTCCGGCGCGACGGGCCACTTACGGGGATATTCTGTATAGGGGAGAGCCCATCGACGACGGACTGCTGACGCTCTTTCAGGCGCCGCATTCCTTCACGGGGGAGGACTGCGCAGAAATTTCCTGCCACGGCGGCCTGCTCCTTGTTTCAAAGATCTACGAGGCTCTCCTTGAGGCGGGCGCTTCCCCCGCCGGCCCCGGAGAGTTTTCCAAAAGAGCCTTTCTCAACGGAAAGATATCTTTGACTGGCGCGGAGGCGATCATAGATCTGATCAACGCTGAAACCGAGGAGCAACTGCGCCTTGCCGAAAACAACCGACGGGGCAGGCTGTCTGAAAAACTGAAGGAACTGTATGAGCGGTTGACCGACCTTTTGGCGCGGGTGTATGTATACATTGACTACCCCGACGAAGATCTCTGCGATCTTTCGCCGCAGGAATTCGCGATTTCCCTTTCAAACATCCGTGACGAACTGTCCCAACTTTTGGACAGTTACAAAACCGGTCATGCGGTGATGGAGGGCATTCCCACGGTCATTGCCGGCAAACCAAATACCGGAAAATCCTCACTGCTCAATCTTCTTGTGGGGAAAAACCGCGCCATCGTTTCGCCCGTGGCCGGAACCACGCGCGATACCGTAGAGGAAACCGTCACAGTGGGAAAGGTGCTTTTAAGGCTGTGCGATACGGCGGGCCTGCGTGAAACCGAAGATCCCGTCGAAAAGATGGGCGTGGAACGCAGCCGCGAAAAACTTGAAAGCGCCGAACTTATCCTTGCGGTTTTTGATCGCAGCGCACCTGCGACAGCGGAAGATCTTCGTCTTATCGAATTTCTTCGCCCCAGAAGGAATCAAGTTCTGGCGCTTCTGAACAAAGCCGATCTTCCCGCCGTTTTCGATTCCTCCCTTCTTCGCGACTTCAAAATATTTTCCCTTTGCGCACTGGAAAAAGAGTTCCCTGAGGAACTCTCTTCCGAAATTGAAAATCTTTTTACACAAGGAACTGTGAATTTCCATGACCGGGCCATTCTGACCAATGCCCGCCAGGCAGCGGCGACGTCAAAGGCGCTGGAAACGCTGGATCTGGCTGTTCGAGCCCTTGAAATGGGTGAAACTCAGGATATGGCGGCTCTGGACGCGGAACTTGCGCTGAACAATCTTGCAGAAATAGACGGCAAATGCGTCGGGGAGGACATTGTATCCGCCATCTTCTCACGGTTTTGTGTGGGCAAATAGAATCACTTCTCATTTTTAGACGGAACCAACAGAACCACCCCGGCAACTACCGCCGCGGCGATGAGCAGTGCGATCACAATCCCCCACACCACGCTCCATGCGCTTCCGCGATCCTCGCTGACGCCCAGCACTCTGCCGTTTTCATCGGCGCGGTAGTCCTGGTTGTCCAAATCCTCCTCGTTTCCGTTCGGTTCGGCGTTTTCTCCGTTTCCGCCGTTTCCGACGTTTCCGGAGGCGTCTCCGGCGCCGTTATTGTCCCGCGCGCCGTCGGTACCGGGCTGCAGATTGCCTGAAGCTCCTCCCGGCGCATCGCCCGAACGGTTCCCCGGCAGGTTTTGCGACAAATCGCCCCACAGTTCTCCGTGAGCGTCAAAAACTTCGGTCTGCGATACAGCGCCGTGCGTTTTTTCGCTTCCCATTGCTGCGCAGGGCAAAAGAAACGTCGATCCGATCAGAAGAAGAGCAAAAGAAAGCGCAAAATACGGCCGTATGGTCTTGAACATAGATCTTATCCCTCTCTTTTCTTTAAAAAATATTATTGAATTTAGAATTTTAGAATGTCGTCTGTTTTTGGGAGAAACAAAACAGTTTCTTTCCCTTTTAAAGTTTCGGTCAATCCGTCCAAAAATATGGCTTGGAACGCAAAATAAATAAAAGGAAATTCATGAAAAACATGGAAACTAAGAGGTTTTCAAAAAATGACGACGGGTTTTTGTGCATCAACTGCGGCAAAGAGGTTTTGCCTTTGAAATCGTCCTCCAGAGATCACTGCCCCTTTTGCCTTTGCTCTCTGCATGTGGACGTCTATCCGGGGGACCGCGCCAACAGCTGCGGAGGAATCATGGATCCCGTGCGCGCCGAGCCCGATTCCAAAAAGGGGTATGTGATCGTCTATAAATGCCGAAAATGCGGAAAGATACACCGCAACCGCGCCGCCTACGGCGCATGTGTCCAACCGGATGATCTGCAAAAACTGATCTGTCTGACCGTAGAAAAATTCTAACGGCGCCGCGCCCCTCCGGACTGTCCGATCACCGAACCCCCGGTAAAACTCCGAAGTCCGATGAGGCCCCCGATGCCCGATGAAACCCCGACGTCCAATGAGACCCCAAAGTCAGACAAGGCCCCAAAAACCGGTAAGGCTCGGATCCCCCCGCCCCCAATTGAAGGCTCATCTCGCTTTTTTCCCGACCGCAAGGTCTTGGATAAGATAGAATTTTTGATAAAAATTTCAGAGGTATTCAAAATGAAAGAAAACGAAAACAACGAAAAACGCGCAAACAGTGAAAAAACTTCGGGAAACATTTCGGTCGAAGCCGAGAACATCTTCCCTGTCATCAAAAAATGGTTATACTCCGACAAGGAAATTTTTCTAAGGGAAATCGTCTCCAACGCCTGCGACGCCGTGACCAAACTGAAACGCCTCAGATCTTTGGGACAGATCGAATCAGAAGGGGAGGAAGAACCTCCTTTCCGCGTGGATGTGTTTTTGGACAAAGAAGAGCGCACTTTGACGGTTTCCGACAACGGCATCGGAATGACACTGGAAGAGGTGGATAAGTATATCTGCAACATTGCCCTGTCAGGCGCGGTAGATTTTATGGCCAAATATGAAAAGGACTCCTCCTCCAACGGCATCATCGGGCATTTCGGACTGGGGTTCTATTCCGCTTTCATGGTCTCAGACAAGGTGGAGGTGCGTTCCCGCTCCTACACGGGCGCTCCCACCACGCTCTGGGTTTGCGATGAAAACGGCTCCTACACCTATGGAGAGCCGGAGGAACGCTCAAGAGGCACCGATATCATCATGCACCTGTCCGAGGAGGGCGAGGAATTTTTGGACGAATGGAAAGTTCGGGAAGTTCTTCAGAAATACTGCTCTTTTATGCCGGTAGAGATCTATTTTTCCACAGCGGAAAAGGAAAAAGAAAAAGAGGCAAAAAAGACAAAGGACAAAAAATCGAAGGACGGAGAGCAGGACGACGCCGGGGAGCAGGAGGAAAAGCCGATCAATGACACCTCCCCTCTTTGGTTGAAAAATCCCTCGGAATGCAGCGACGAGGAGTATTCCTCCTTTTATAGAAAGGTATTCAACGACTACAAAGAGCCGCTGTTCCACATTCATATCAACGCCGACTACCCCCTGAATTTCAAAGGCATTCTCTATTTCCCCAAAATCTCTTCAGAGTATGAAAACCTGGAAGGACAGGTAAAACTCTTTTACAATCAGGTGTTCGTGGCGGATAACATCAAGGAAGTAATCCCCGAATATTTCCTGATGCTCAAGGGCGTTCTGGACTGTCCGGAACTTCCGCTGAACGTCTCCAGGAGTTACCTGCAAAACAGCGGATACGTTTCGAAAATCTCGGCACACATCGTGAAAAAAACCGCAGACAAACTCTGCGGCATGTTCACGAACGACAAAACTGCCTACGAAAAAATTTGGAACGACGTCAAACTCTTCGTGGAATACGGATGCCTGAAGGATCGCAAATTCTACGATCGGGTGAAGAAGGCGATTCTTATCGCCACCACGGACGGTTCCTATCTCCCAGCCGAGGAATACGCAAAAGAGGCCAAAGAAAAAACCGACGGAAAGATATACTATTGCACCGATAAAGTGTCCCAGGCGCAGTATATTGCTCTTTACGAATCGCAGGGCATCCGGGTAGCGGTGTTCGACAGGATTCTCGACGGTCAATTCATCTCCCTGCTTGAAAACGAGGAAAAGGTCAAATTTTTCCGCGTGGATGCAGAGGTATCCGACGCGTTAAAGGGTGACGGAAAGAGCGAAGAAAACAAAGAACTGACCGCCCTTTTCAAGGAAGTGGCGAAAGACCCGGAACTGACAGTGGATTTTGCGGTTCTCAAAGATGAAAACGTTCCCGCAATTCTAAACATCGACGAGCAGAACCGCAGAATGACCGACATGATGAAAGCCTACGGCATGGATACGGCAGATCTGAAGGATCACGCAAAAATCATCGTCAACAGTTCCTCGCCGCTGATCCAAAAACTGATCTCCTGCGCAGATCCCGAAAAGAAAAAGGCGGCGACGGAACAGATCTATTCTTTGGCGCTTCTCTCCCAACGGCAATTGACGGCGGAAGAACTGAGGCAGTTCCTTGAGCGCAGTTTCAAAGTTCTCGAACTTGGGCTTTGATTTTATCCTAAAGAGAAGCAAAAAAGGCTGAAACGCCCGGAATTCCCGTGAGCGCCAAAAACGCCGTAGATTCAGGAGTTGATCGCACAGTGAAGGAATTCGAAAACAATCCCCCGACAGACGCTTGGGCGCCCTTTGCGAAAACCGCCCTGACGGCTCTGAAAAGTCAGAAAGCGCGCGCGGCGGCCGCGTACGAGAAAAGCGAAGCATACGAGGAACTGCTGTACGCCGAATGCGCGCGCCTGCTTGCCGAACAGTGCCGAACTTTTCGAAAAGAAGATGCGCAAAGCCTTTTTTCCCCGGTTCTAAACGGGTCGAACCCCCTGCCCCGTCCCCATCTTCTTGCGCTCGCTTTTGAAAAAGCGTTGGAGCAAAAATTCGGAACCGTTCCCCCGCCCGACGGTTTTTCCCAGAAAAAGGAACTAAGGCCGCGAATCTGCTATATGAAAAACCGCTTTCTCCAGCGCGTGGCGGATCTTTCGGGCGTGGACGCCGACTGGTTCTATGCCGGGAGTTTCAGGGAAGCCTGCGAGGAAGTAACCGCCGGGGAAAGAGAGGGGTGCCTTCTGCCCTATCTTGACGGAGAGGGCAGACCGCTGCCCGGCATTGCCCGCCTTATAAGCGAATACGGACTGAAAAAGCGAAAACTTTTCCTCTTGGAAATGGAGGAACAATTCTCGGGCTACCTGTTTCTCTTTCCTACACTCCTGCCGGACAGGCACGCGCAGGTATTGGAAGTCGAACTTTTTCCGGAAAATCAGAGAAAACTCACCGAGGCTCTGTCGCTTTGTGACGCGTTGGGCGTCAATCACAGCCTCCCACTGCCGATTTTACAGCGTGAGGATGAAGAAAACCGCTCATTGTCTTCGGTTGTGAAGATCTACGGAGGATTTAAAACGCTGATGCGGGTTCTTTTCTGCATATCGCTTCTCATTCCGGACGCCGCCGCCACCGGATTCTATGAGATTCGAAAACTGAAAGCAGAATCATTGGAACAGCGTTAAAAAACAAAGAAAAAGGGAGAAAACGTATGAAAAAAAACTATATCTATGAAACCGAAGGCACGTGTTCAAGGGCAATCCTGCTCACTGTGGAAGACGGCGTGCTGATCTCGGCGTCCTACGTCGGAGGGTGTATGGGAAACACCCAGGGCGTTGCAAAATTGGCACAGGGTATGCCGCTGCACGAGGTGCGGCAGCGTCTGGAAGGCATTCGCTGCGGTGACAAACCCACCTCCTGCCCCGATCAGTTGGCCACGGCCCTGCGCCTGATCGAGGAAAACAAACTGGGCGGCCGCCTCAAAGAAGCGTAGACCTTCCCGCTGCTGAAAAGCCGCGCGAAATCAGGCGTAAACAGACGCGGATGACGAAATCGAAATCCTTTAACCGACGCTTTCGGCCCGATCAACCGTCTAAACCGGTTGACAAACGGCAAGACGGGCGACAACCGACGAAGAAAAAGGCGCACACCTTTGAAAGCCGGAAGAACCGGCGCCAAAACTCCCTGAATGAAATAAGCAAAGGCAGGATATATCTTCATGACCGAATTTGAAAATGAATACCAACGTTGGCTTCAATTTGCCGACGAAAACACCGCGAAAGAATTGGAATTGCTGAAAGACAGGCGGGAGGAAATCGAATACCGCTTTGCAAACCGACTTTCCTTCGGCACCGCGGGACTGCGCGGTGTGATGATGGCGGGTCTGAACGCCATGAACGTATACACGGTCGCCGCGGCTACCAAAGGACTTGCCAACTACATTCTGACCCTTGACTCAAAAGATCGGGGCGTTCTGGTCGGTTTCGACTCCAGGATGCACTCCGACACCTTCTCCAAGGTCACCGCCGAGGTGTTGGCCGCCTGCGGAATCAAGGTCTATCTTTTCGACGAACTTCGACCGACGCCCATGGTATCCTTTGGCGTGCGCACTCTTCACTGCATCGCCGGCGTCAACATCACCGCCTCCCATAACCCCAAGGAGTACAACGGCTATAAGGTGTATTTTGAGGATGGCGCGCAGATTTCTCCGGAACAGGCAGAGATCATCTCCCGATACATCAGAAAGACCGATGTGTTCAGCGTGGAGCGCGCGGACTTTGACACCGCCTGCAAGCAGGGGAAGATTGTGATCCTCGGAAAAGATTTTGACGAACTTTACATGGAAAAAGTTCTGGCGGAGAGGGTAGATCAGCGACTGATCCCCGAAATGGCCGAAGAACTGAAAGTGGTCTACACGCCCTTCCACGGCGCGGGCTACCGATTGGTTCCTGAAACGCTCACCCGCGCCGGGTTGAAACATCTGTACACCGTCGCCGAACAGTCTGTACCCGACGGCTCCTTCCCCACAGTTCTCAGCCCCAATCCAGAGAATCCGGAGGGCTTTTCGCTGGGCGTCAAACTGGCAAACGAAGTGCAAAGTGATCTTGTGATCGCTACCGACCCCGACTGCGACAGGGTGGGCGTCATGGCGCGCGGCAAAGACGGAGCCTTTGAAACCGTCTCCGGAAACTGCATGGGCGCGCTGCTTCTTTCATACATTCTCCGCGCGCACAGCGAAAACGGCACCATGCCTGCCGAACCATACGCCGTGAAAACCATTGTATCCTCCGATCTCGCGGCAGAAATCTGCAAAAAATTCGGTACGAAACTGTACGAGGTGCTCACCGGATTCAAATATATCGGAGAAGTGATCAAAAAGCATGAGGAATCGGGACACGGTTCCTACATTCTCGGGTTCGAAGAAAGTTACGGCTACCTGAAAGGCACGTATGCCAGAGACAAGGACGCAGTGGTTGCCTCCATGCTCATTGTGGAAATGGCGGCGTATTTCAAAAAGAAGGGGATGACTCTGCTCGACGCTCTTGACGAACTCTTCGAAACCTACGGATTTTTTGCCGAACGCACCCTGAACATCCAAATGACCGGTCTGGACGCCGTCGAAAAAATGCGTAACCTGATGGCGTCCATTCGGAAAAATCCGCCAAAGGACTTGGGCAATATGAATGTTTCAAAGATCGGCGACTACCTTTCAGGCACCATCACGGACGTCCGCACCGGCGAAACCGCAAAGACCGGACTCCCCCAATCCGATGTGCTCGCTTTCACCCTGGAAACAGGCTGCCGCGTGCTCATCCGCCCATCCGGAACCGAGCCGAAGATCAAAATTTACCTGCTTTGTCGGGGAAAAGACAAAGAGGAAGCCGCCGCCCGTCTCGCGGCGTGCGCGCAAACTGTCTCCTCTCTTACCTGAATTCCACAGTCTGCTTAAAAATATCCGCGGCATCAGAGATCCCCGCAATGCAATGTCAAAGATATCCGACAAATTTTCGCGCCTGCCGGACTGAAAACAAAAGGGAAAACCGGAAATCGGAAATAAAAGTCAAAACAAATTTTAAGGGAGAGATTCCATGCACAAAAATCTGAACATTTCGGCAAGCGACGCCCTTATACGACTCAAGAAAGGGAACGACGCTTACCTGAACGCGCGCTTCAGCGGCGGCGAAATTTCTCCGGAACTGCGAAAAAAAACCGCCGACGGGGGACAGCACCCCTACGCCATCATCGTTTCCTGTTCGGATTCACGCGTGATTCCCGAAAGCATCTTCACAGCGGGTATAGGCGATCTGTTCGTTGTCCGCGTAGCGGGCAATGTGATCGACAATCATCAGTTGGGCAGCATTGAATACGCCGCCTCTCACTTGGGTTGTCCGCTGGCGCTGGTGCTGGGACACACCCGCTGCGGTGCGGTAAACGCCGCCGTCAGACACGGTTCCGAGAGCAACGAGGGATACGTCCGATTCATCCTTGACGAAATTCTCCTCGCCGCCCGCGGCGAAACAGACGAAAACACGGTCTGCCGCATGAATGTGGAGCGGAGCGTTTCGGTCATCAGGGAAAACCTGTGCGAAAAAGAGTCCCCCCTGTCCCTCAAAGTTCAGGGCGCAATCTACCACGTGGAAAGCGGTCTTGTGGAGTTTCTCTGACCCCCCAAAAAACCGGAAGCTCACCCCAAACCCAGCCCAAGAAATCTTGGCAATCCTCAAAAATTTTTCCCTAGAGGTTTTCTCAAAGCCAAAAAACCGGTGAAAAAGTTTTTGAAAAGGGTTTGGGGAAAACTTTTTTCCTCGAATTGTCAAGTGAAGTGCAACGATTTTTTGAAAAAGTTTTCCCCCAAAAATTTTCCCCATTGCTTTGCGTCAGACAGCAGAGCGAATCCGCCGAACGGCCCTCGCTCAAAAAACTTTCCCCCCTCGGTGTCCAGTTTCAGTTTACCGCTTTCGTTTGGTTTCGCTCCAAAAAAAGGCCCCTTACGGAAAATCCTTTCCGTAGGGAGCCTTTGCGTTTAAGGACGGTTATTCGATCACTTTTCGGAGGATTCTCCCTCCGTTCCGGCAGTTTGAGCGTCCGTTTCCTTTTTTACAGAGCCCTTGAGCATCAGGTTGACAATGATGCCCAGAATCAGTGCGCAGGCTACGGCGGTGAGCGTCACTTTGCCGAAGGTCAGCGTCAATCCGCCGATTCCGGCGATAAGGATCGTGGAAACCACGAAGAGGTTCCTGTTCAGTCCCAGATCGACGTTCTGGATCATTTTCAAACCAGACACCGCAATGAATCCGTACAGCGCAATGCATACGCCACCCATGACGCAGGAGGGAATGGTATTGACGAAGGCCACAAACGGTGCGAGGAAGGAAATAAGGATCGCCAGAACGGCAGTGCAGCAAATGGTAACCACCGAAGCGTTACCGGTAATGGCGACGCATCCCACGGATTCCCCGTAGGTGGTGTTCGGGCAGCCGCCAAAGAACGCGCCCGCCATGGAGCCAACGCCATCTCCCAGCAGCGTTCTTGAAAGGCCGGGATCCTCCAGCAGATCGCTTTCAATGACCGAAGACAGATTTTTGTGGTCGGCGATATGCTCCGCAAAAACCACGAAAGCCACCGGCACATATGCCACGGCAACCGTTCCGATGTACGAGGGCGTAATGTTTTTCAGTCCGTCCAACGCACTCATAAAGGTGAAGTCCGGCAGATGCAGGAAGGTCTTTACGCTGAAATCCCCGAAAAGTCCGGTAAGGGCTCCGTAGTCAATGATCTGCAGGGCGCTTTGTCCCGTAAACTTTCCGATGAAATAGAAGACGGTGGCGCAGAGATATCCCGCGAGGATGCCGAAGATAAAGGGGATCAGTTTCATGAATTTATTGCCGTATGTGGAGCAAAGAACGGTGACGAGAAGGGTGACCAATCCGCAGACGACAGCCACATACACCGAACCGCCTGAAAGATTGGAGGTCTGAAGATCTCCAATGGCGTTTCCGGCAAGTGACAGTCCGATGATGGCGACCACCGGCCCGATAACCACAGGAGGCATAAGTTTATTGATCCACTTGGTGCCGGTCAGTTTGACCACCAGCGCGATGATCACATAGACCAGT
>CANQNM010000026.1 GCA_947625265.1 uncultured Clostridia bacterium | reverse complement strand
TTTCAATGCGGGTATCGGTGCGGTAGAGGAGAATTTCAAGGCTCTGCAATACCTTTCCGGCGCCAATCAATTGATCCTTGATCGCACCTCCAATCACGCAGACTTTCTTCAGGGGGACAAATGGATGTCCTACCGTCCGAATCCCGGAACCGAGTGCTGCGCCGGTAACGTCAACCGCTTTTTTCCCAATTACTGTGCAAGAATGTGGATGAAAAAAGGAACAGACATCGTGGCGACGCTCTATGGAGCTTCTACGGTCACCTTTGGCGCGGGTGCATCCAAAATTACCGTGAAAGAAGACACCGCCTATCCTTTTGAAGATCAGATCCGGTTTGCCTTTGATATGAAAAAGGAGAAAAAATTCAAGTTTCTTCTGCGTATTCCCGGGTGGTGTGAAACACCCTCCATTATGCTCAACGGTCTTCCGGTGGAATATACCGTAAAAAACGGTTTTGCAGTCATTGACCGCATTTTTCGCGGCGGGGATTTGATAACTCTGGATCTTCCCTCTCGCCTTGAGGTAAGAAATTGGGGAAAGGACGGAAGATATGTAATCAAAGGGCCGCTTCTTTACGCTTACGGTATGTATGGCGACCGACAGATCGATGAAAAGGAGCCAAGGCAAAATAAAGACTTTCCGGCATACAATATTTACCCTGATAAACCCTTCAACTATGCGATTCTCCCCGATGAGGCGATGACGTTTCACAGAAATCCGAGGGGCGGCAATCCTTGGAGCATTGCCGATACGCCTCTTTCAATTACAGTCAAGGCAAGAAGAATTCACGCGTGGAAACTGATCCATCGAAAGGTGATTCATCCGGTTTACAATCTGTATGTCTTACCTTGGAAAAGAGAGGAGAAAAAGGGGGATTTCCTTTTTACCCCGCGTTATCCTTCGGCGAAATCTATCCAAAAGGGAGGAATGGGAGAACCGGAAACCATCACGCTAGTTCCCTATGCGGCAGCAAAAGTGCGCATTACCGTTTTTCCTAAAATTGAAGAATAAACCTTGTCGAAGAAGAATAAACCTCGTCGGAACGTATCCGCACACATGTCCCATTTTCCGCATGTCCCTCAATAAAGTATAATCCCCACAACACGAACCTGAAGTCTTTTTTACAGGCATTCGTTTTGTGGGGATTCTATCATTCTGGGAATTTTCAAAAACGGAGAAACATCCGTAGGGCGATACTGGCGCCCCTATTGCCGTCTCTTCCGTATTGGCATTGGACCGTGTCAATTCCTCAACTCTCATAGGGTCGCACTCTGAGTTTTGCGCCGACAGATTCGCAGATCTGACGGCAACGCTCTTGATCTTCAGGGGAAGTTACCGTATCCACCACGGTCATCACCACGTTTGGCACATATTTGGTGCATTCTTTTGTAAAGCGTAGCATGGCATCGTATGAAACGATACCGAACTTCGGACGAACAAGTTTAAAATACTCCTCTTTATTCGTGGCGTTCAGACTTACAGATACAGTGTCAATGAGTCCGTGAAGTTTGGGCGCGGTTTCTTCATTCCAGATAAGGTCGGAGAGGCCGTTCGTATTGATCCGGATCGAAATATCGCTTTTGGATTTAATGTATTCGGCTACTTTTAAAAGATCGTACAGCCTTTCTGTTGGTTCCCCATATCCGCAGAAAACCACTTCGCTATGTTTGCTCAAATCCCATTTGTCGATGCTGTCACAGACCTCTTTGATAGTTGGCTCCCGATCCAGCCAAAGAGGTTCCGATCCGTATACTCCCTCTCCATTTTGCCTTAGGCAAAAAGTACAGGAACAGGGACAGCGATTGGTCATATTTACATAGATCCCGTTTTTAACAGGATAGGTAATTGTCATCATTTGTGGTTTTCTCCTTTTAAAAATTTTTCTTTGACATGCAGTTTATCCAGCGCAAACCCCACTGCGAGAAAAAGAATTCCGCTGAATACCGATTGAACAATATATCCTGGAATTCCGGCGAGAGGTTCTATAAAATTTTGTGTAATCGCTGCTTCATAGAGATAGTATCCCCCTATGCATAAAAGACTTGCGGGTAACAATGCAAACGCATTTCGAACCGTGACGATCTTCCCGTTTTTTCTGCAAAAACACAGCACTGCCACCGTCTTAATGATGACCGATCCAGGCGCCCAAATCGCAAAACCTGTGAGACAATCCGCAAGAAGTGCTCCGACTGCCCCGACAAACAGGGCGTACGGTAAAGGAAGAATACAAGCAGAGAGATAAATGAATCCGTCTCCCACATGCGTGTAACCGGTGTGACTGGGAATGTGGAGATAGGCTGTAAATACGAATACAATCGCCGTAAAAATCGCCGTAAGACACAACCACCTGACATTTATCCTCTTCATATGAATACCCTCTTTCCCTTCAGATTTCCGACAGAAATTCCTCAAAACAAATGCCGTCGGTCTTTGGAAGATCCAATTCCACCGTGCGCCGCAGAACCTTTGCGATAAATGAGGAAGCATGGCGTACGGAATCAGCAAAACTCACACCGTTCACTGCATCCGCAGCAACAATCGAAGAAAAGACATCCCCTGTTCCTGAACGGCATGTTCCTACCTTGTGTTCCCTGACTGTCACAGGGGATCTTCCATTTTCAAATATAAAATTCTCAAGATCTCCCCCGCGTTCAAGACCGGAGATCACAATTTTTTTCGGTCCTAAATCTCTCAGTTTTTCACAAACCGTCAGCAATCGGTCTTCTTTCATATCCGCACGGTAATCGGTATCGGTCAGTATGCAGGCCTCGGTTAAATTTGGGGTAAGTATATCCGCGTAAGGGACAAGATCAGCCATTTGCCGGGCAAGAGCGGGAGAGTAAGTCGGATAGAGTTTACCGTAATCACCCATCACAGGGTCAATAACGGTGACAGTGTCTTCTCTTTTGAACTCTTTTAAAAATTTTTTCACGATCTCGATCTGTTCCGGCGAACCGAGAAAACCGGTAAGGATTCCCTTAAAATGCAGTTGAAGTTTGGACCACTCCGCAATATATGCCTCCATGTGATCGGTAAAATCGGTATAGTAAAAACTATCAAATCCCGTGTGATTGGAAAAGATGGAGGTAGGCAGCGGGCAACACTGTATCCTCATTGCTGAAATGATCGGCAGCGATACGGCGATTGAACACCGTCCAAAACCGCAAAAATCGTTGATCACAGCGATTTTTTTTTGATGATTGTGCAGCATGACTGTTTCCTCCTCTTCGATTGCTGTTCCAGTATACATCGGTTTTCCTCCATTGAAAAGTATCAGATTGAAAAAATAATTTATAACCAGAAAGATCTTAAAGCGAATTTTATAAAAACGTTTCGTAAAGAATTCTCTCTTTATGGAATGTGTAAATCATCTCCGTTTACTCCAAATTTCGCACCGCATGCAAAATTTAAAAGCGGTATGTCTTCTGTGAATGATGTACAAATTTTTGTTGAAAAATTTATTTGAACCTTACAAAAAACGTTGTTTTTGGAATTTCAACTGAGATCACTGTCAAAGCGGATCTACAATAGAATTGATCCGATAAGAAATAGACTGCGCCAACCGTCCTTTATGCCGTGAAAGACCAATCTTCTTTTTTGGAGTTTTTTATCCGCCGTCGGGTTTGTAAAAGAAATATTGACAAGAAAATAAAACTGTGTTATCATGAGTTCGGTGAGTTCGAAACCATCCTCACCTAAAACAAAACTACGGGAGAATCAAAAATGAATATCAAAAAGAAAACAACCGTCAACTACGTATGCACGGGAGCAATCATCGCCGCACTTTACGCCCTTCTGACCATCTGTACTTGGACTTTTTCTTCCATGGAAATTCAATTACGCGTGGCAGAAGCTCTTTGTATTTTACCGCTCTTCACATCTGCCGCAATCCCCGGACTGTACATCGGATGCATGATTTCAAACCTGATTGCCGGAAACGTTGTTGACGCAGTTTTTGGGGCTATGGCAACTTTTGCGGCGGCTCTTGTCACAAGACTCATCGGACGAAAACTGAAGGGAAAACTTCGGGTGATCCTTGCACCGCTGCCCGCAGTAATTTTCAACGCGCTTCTCGTTCCTCCTGTGCTCTACTACGGATACGGCGTGGTGTCTTTCTGTGGTTTTGAAACAGTCTTGCCGGTGATGGCAATGCTCTCTCTGTCTGTACTCATCGGACAGACATTGGCTTGCTACGGATTGGGCCTGCCCCTGTATTGGGCACTAAAAAAAATAGATCAAAAAGTCCATATTTTCAAATACGTGCGTTCCGGCGAGAACCCGTGAAAGAAGGAGAACAAAGATGAAATTTAAGGAAATTCCTTATGTACGGTACACCATTGAGGAAGGAAGATCCGCTTTTCAGAAGGTTACTGAAACATTAAAACATGCAAAATGCGTTGAAGACGTTTTGGAAGCGAAAAAAATTTACGACAAAGCAGCAATTGGCTATGCTACTGCCAGTTCTCTTGCCAATTGCCGATTTACCCTCAACACTCACGATAGATTTTATACGGAAGAAGTGGAATACTACGATGAGGTTTCCCCGCTTTTTGAAGAACTGTCGGTAGGCTTTGCCGATATGCTTTTGAAAAGCCCTTTCAGAAAGGAACTTGAAGAAAAAATCAACCCAAGATTCTTTAAAAGAGCGGAAATTGCACAAAAGACATTCTCGCCGGAAGTTATCGAAGATTGCCAGAAAGAAAACTCCATCGTGACAGAGTACTCCAAACTGATGGCGAGTATGCGCTTCCAGTGGGAGGGCAAGACGGTTCCTCTGTCTTCACTGCGCGGTCATTTGGAGGACAGTGACAGAAACGTCAGAAAAAAATGTGCTTTCGCCATTGGGGAAGGATTGAGGGAACACGCCGAAGAACTCGATGGGATCTACGACCGCCTTGTGAAAATCAGAACAACCATCGCACGCAAATTGGGCTTTTCTAATTTCACACAATTGGGATATTTGCGCATGTGCAGAATGGACTATGACCGCGATATGGTTGCGGCGTTTAGGGAAAATGTCAAAGAGTCCTTGGTTCCCTGTGTTTCTGCCCTGAAAAATAAGTTGGCGAAGGAATTGGGATATGAAAGTCTCTCATTTTATGACAATGAAATTTACACAACAGGAACGCCCCCCAAGCCCATTCTCAATGAAAAAGAGATTTTTGAGGCCGCCGTTGAAATGTATGACGACATGAATCCGGAAATCGGCGCGTTTATGCGACAAATGCTTGAAAACGAAGCTTTCGACGTTGAAGCGCGGGAGGGAAAATGGGGCGGCGGATACTGCACCACGTTCCCGCTGTATAAGCAGCCCTTTATTCTTGCCAACTTCAACGGCAGCTGCGGGGACGTAGATGTGATTACTCATGAATTCGGTCATGCGCTGGCGGCGTACTATGTTTTTAAGCAGGGGGATTTAGATCTTGACGTTGGGGGTATGGAGACGGCCGAATGTCATTCCATGTCTATGGAATTTCTTTGTTGGAAATATACTGAGAAATTCTTCGGCTCTATGGCAAACGCCTACAGAAAGAAACATCTACTTTCTGCCCTGTCCTTCATTCCCTACGGTGTGATTGTCGATGAATTCCAACACGAAATGTATGATCATCCTGAGTATACGCCGACGCAAAGAAAAGAAGTATACAGAAATTTGGAAGCAAAATACCGCCCATATCTGGATTGCACAGGCATTCCCTATATCGAGGAGGGTACCCGATGGCAGTATCAGATGCACATTTTTGAATCACCCTTCTACTATATCGATTATTGCCTCGCGCAAACCGTTGCGCTGTGGTTTTTGGTCAAAAGCCGAAAGGACTATGAGAAAGCGCTTAGCGATTATTTGACCTTCGTAAAAGCCGGCGGACAGAAGTCTTTTCAGGACCTTTTAAAGGACGCCGGAATTGCTTCGCCTTTTAAGAAAGGGTCGCTAGAGGAAATGTGTAAAAAAGTACTGGAAATTTCGGAGACCTTGTAATCTGTCCTTAAATCGCTGTTTTCCTCCTTCAAAAAATCGGTATGCTGCCGCACACTGTAAAAAACACGGGGTGCGGCAGTTTATTTTTTTCAAGACGCTAAGTCAATAAATTTGCAAGATAACGAAATATCTTTCCGTTCGTATGGGATTCACAACAATTCAAGAGAATATAGCAGAAAAAGTTCTTGTATTTTTTTTCATGTTGTGGTAAAATCACAGTGAAAACTTGTATGCTACATAACAGGAGAATAAAATGGAAAAAATCAATGCACTCTACAAAAAATTGAACGAAAATATCCACAAAGTCATCGTTGGAAAGGATGACACCATTAAATTACTGTATATTTCCCTGCTCTGCGGGGGTCATATTCTTATTGAAGACGTACCGGGAACCGGTAAGACGATGCTTGTAAAATCCTTTTCTGCATCTCTTGACTGTGTGTGCAAGCGCATTCAGTTTACCCCTGATCTGATGCCCTCGGACATCACTGGCATCAACTACTACAACATGAAAACCACAGAATTTGAACTGATCAAGGGGCCGATTTTCGCAAATGTCGTTTTGGCGGATGAAATTAACCGTGCCACGCCCAAAACTCAGTCCGGTTTGTTGGAGTGCATGGAAGAACGTCAGGCGACAATTGAGGGCACAAAATACTCCTGCCCCGAACCGTTTATGATCATCGCCACTCAAAACCCTCTTGAGAATATGGGCACCTTTCCGCTGCCCGAGGCGCAGATTGACCGATTCTTTATCAAGTGTTCAATGAACTATCCGAAATTCAACGAAAATGTGGACATTCTTGAACGGTTCAATCGTAACAATCCCCTTGACATGCTGAAACCGGTGGCAACACAGGAAGACGTTCTTGCGGCACAGGCGGAATTAAACGATATTTTCATTCACAGGGACCTCTTAAAATATATCACGCTGATTGTGGAGAACACCAGAAATTATCCCTCCGTTGTCCTTGGCTCCTCTCCCAGAGGGGCGCTCGCTCTGATGAAAGCTTCAAAATGTATGGCCGCCATTGAGGGCAGGCGCTACGTGCTGCCGGATGACGTGAAAAAAATGGCGGTGCCAACGTTGGCGCACAGGCTGATGATGACATCTTCTGCCCGTCTGAAACTCAATGCCGGAGAAGAGGTCATCAGGGACATCGTTGACAAAGCAATTGTACCTACCGAAACGGTCTTCGACGGTGTGTACAACTGAACAAATAACTTAAAAGGACGATACGCCAAGTGTTTATTTTTGAAAATATCTATAAATTTATAACCGAAGATCTTTATGGATTCATCAACAACTGCACTGAATTTTTAAGTACCCATCAATGGTTGGTTACGCTGGTCATCGTTCTCCTTCTGATTACCGTTGCTTCCGTTGTTCTCACTGTGGTTTACGGAAAACTGAAAGGAAGATTTCTTGAAAAACTGGTTTATACAAGAGAATTTTCTGTGGAAAATGTTTACGCCGGCGAAACAGTCATTCTTACCGAAACTATTTTTAATCCCACCTTTTTTCCTCTTTTCAAGGTGGATGTTGAAGAGTATTTCTTCGGTGGGCTGTGGCTGGATGGCACCAAACCCAATCCTGAAATTTCGGTGAGTGAGGAGCAGGAGCCGGTGATCAGTCGCTTTACGCTTCTGCCGTTCATGCAAACCAAAAGAAAACATGAAGTCTTCTGCGAAAAGCGGGGATATTTCACCATCACCTCGGTTTGTATATACAGGAAGAGCAGCCCCTTGTTTGTTGATGCTCCTGCGGAAATTTATGTCTACCCACGGTTGGTTGATCCGATGATCAATTCCTTTCCCGTATCCTGCCTTTTAGGAGAATATACTTCCAGACGGCGGCTTATACAGGATCCCTTTTCCTTTTCGGGAATTCGAGATTATCGCTTTGGCGATCCCATGAATATCATCAACTATAAAGCGACGGCGCGTCATCCGGTGTTGAACGCTTCAGATATCATGGTCAATATGAAAGATTACTGTACCGGGAGAATTTTCATGATCTATTTGAATTTTCATCTTCAGGATGTTTCAAAAGCGATCTATGAAAACTACGACAGAATCATGGAATACGGACTCTCTGTTTCTTCCGCACTCATCCGTGATGCGATATCTAACGGCTGTAAAGTTGGATTTGCCTGCAATTGTCCAACGGAGAACGAAAGGTACCTTCGATATCCTATGCTGAGCAGTGACGATCATTACAAACAAATCATGCGCGGATTCTCGACTCTCCGTATATCCGACGGAATTTCGGTGAAACTCCTCTTGCAGAACGATATTGACGCTGGTCTGAACAACGCTGAAATCATCTTTTTAACAACATATATTGACGATGAAATTGATGACCGTATGAGAATTCTAAAACAGTATAACAATGCCGTTTCAGTAGTACATCTCAGCGAGGAGGATCTAAACGAATGAAGAAAAAAGAGCCGAAATCTTTTTCCGAGCGTTTTGACAAACACTATATTTTGTGGACTCTCCTTTCACTTCTGCTTACTGTCGGTTCTGTGACGTTGATGGTGATTTTTATCAAGGATCAGATTCTCAGCGTGTTTTTTGCCTTTACCTCCATCGCTTGCGTCGCAATTCTTGTGGTCAATTATCGAAGGGCAATACTGGAAGGGACTATTGAAGAGGGGTTGTACATTCTTTTTGTGGGCATAGGAAAACTTATCATTTTTTTGCTCATGCCGATCATCAAACTGCTCACAAAACTCGGACTGCTGAAAGGACGGATGGGAAACGCCAACGATGAGCACAGTTTCATCTTTGACTTTGGAGGAAAAACAGACAGGCGTCACGTAGACAAAATGCCAAAGTGGAAAAACCTTACGGATAATGTACAAAAAGTCCGTTTCATCTTCATGAAACATATCAATTACCGAATCAAAAAAGGATACCTTTTTCGTAAAACCCTGACACCCAATGAAATCGAAAAGGATTTGCAAAAATACTTGAAAGAGGATGAAGATATTTCCCTGCTTTTCGACAACTATCAACTTGCCCGATATGAAAAAAGCGATCGAGTGGAGTTTGAAGATGAACTTATTGAAAAACTGCGGGAGTTATACTGATTGCACAAATTCAAACAACGCTCAATTTCTACGAAAAGTTAATTCAAAACACAAATTCCCAAAATAAACCCACCGGAGGGTTTATTTTGGGAATTTTATTGCGATAATCGTAGAAACGCCGACCGTAAAATTTTACATTCTAAAAAATTACAACTCTTTATTTTAAATTCTCATGACAAAAGAATTTTTCAACACCTTATCCAGTAGAGATTTGTATGTTGTGGGAATAAAACTTTTTTGCTTTGTTCAGACTGATAAAAACAAAATTTACAAAAAAGTGATGGAACATATAAATGGAATCTGTATGGGAACAGGTGCACACACCGCGATTTGAATCTTTGAAGGGGGACGTCTCCACCGATGTTCTGATCATCGGCGGAGGTATGGCAGGCCTTCTTACGGCCTATTTCCTGCATCAAAAAGGCGTAAACTACATTTTAGTAGAAAAGGAGCGTATCTGTTCGGGAGTTACCCGTGGCACTACGGCCAAACTAACCGCTCAGCATGGGCTGATCTATCAGAGACTTACGAAAAACATGGGCGTTGAAACGGCCAAAGGGTATTTTTTAGCGAATATGCAGGCACTTCAGCGGTTTTCAGAACTTTGTAAAGGAATTGAATGTGACTATGAGATACGGGATAGTTATGTGTATTCCCTTGAAAATCGCAAAAAACTTGAAGATGAGATTAAAGCCCTTTGGACTCTTGGATATGACGCCCAACTGTCGGAGAATCTCCCGTTGCCTATGAAAACGAAAGGCGCGGTAAAATTTAAAAATCAGGCACAGTTCCACCCGCTGAAATTTATTTGCGGTATAGTAAAGGAACTGAATATCTACGAAAACACCTTTGTGCGTGAAATGATTGGCACAACGGCGCGCACCGACAGCGGAACCATTCGTGCCCAAAGGGTGGTTGCCGACACACACTTCCCTTTTATCAACAAACATGGCCTCTATTTTCTCAAACTTTATCAAAGCCGCTCCTACGTCATCGCGCTAGAAAACGCATCCGATGTTCACGGAATGTATGTGGACGAAAACGAGGCTGGTCTTTCTTTCAGAAATAGCGGAAACTTGCTTCTGCTCGGCGGCAGCGCCTGCCGCACCGGAAAGAAAACGGACGCTTGGAATGGTTTACGCGCCTTTGCGAACGTGCACTATCCTAATTCGAAGGAGAAGTTTTTCTGGGCTGCTCAGGACTGTATGAGTCTGGACGGAATGCCCTACATTGGGCAATACTCCACTAAAACACCAAATTTCTATGTGGCAACCGGTTTTAACAAATGGGGGATGACCGGCAGTATGGTCGCGGCAACCATACTTTGCGATATGTTGTGTGGCAAACACAATGAATTTGAAGAGATTTTTGATCCTTCCCGCAGTTTGTTCAAGCCTCAACTTGTCAAAAACAGTCTGGAATCAGCGGCCAATCTTTTGAACTTTTCTAAAAAGAGATGTCCCCATATGGGCTGTGCGCTCAAGTGGAACAAGGCTGAACATTCCTTTGACTGTCCCTGTCATGGTTCCCGCTTTTCGAAAAATGGAAAAGTATTGGATAATCCGGCAAACGGAAATCTTCCCAAAAACGAAAGAAGAAAAATGTAAACAAATCCAAGGTATCTGCATATTCTGGAAAAGTTTGGGCGCATTTAATTGGAAGTATATTTTTTAAACATTTCTATTGACAAAAGGAAAAATTTATGATAGATTAAAACTACAGTCTAAAGTTTTGCTCAAAGGAGGCGATGATCTTGACAATGCTTATATTCACCGGATGTCGCATATCGCCTACTTTTTGTATAGACGGGTAAAATTCTAAACTTTACATGCGCGTCCAATATGGGTGCGCTCTTTTTTTGCTCTTTCTTTTACAATATATGCGCACCCGAAAGGGTGCTTTTTGTTTTTTGTGGATAATTCCGGGAATATAAGTATCAAAAAGAAAGTATCGCAAGGAAGAAGGACTTATGAAAACCGTTATGATCGAATGATCCAATGACCAATTAAAGAAAGGAACATACATGAAGAGATTAAAGAACAAATTGCTAACAATGGACCCACACACAAGCACATACAAGGAAATGTACGAAGGAGAAATGACCGTCTCCGATCCGGAGAACGGGAGTTTAGAATTAGAATATGACCCAACATATTATGACGAAGATATAGGGTTTCGTATTTCTTACACCCACAAGTTGGCGCAGGATCGACCGACGGTTACGGTCAGTATCCCCTGTGCCGCTCACGGAATCCCTCTGCCCTCTGAGAAAACGGCATGCGCCGAGGCAGATTTTTTCTTAAGAGCATTCAACAAGTATATCAATGAACTGAACGAAGAACTTTACAACCGTTCTCGACCAGACAACGAAAACGGAAAATACTACTTGCCCGACCCGGGCGGTGAAATGCTCGCAAGAAACGCCGCTTTTTTCGCTTTATGTCCGCAAAAAGACTACGAAAACGGACCGGGTTCAAGGGTTTATATAATTCAAAGCCAAGTAGAACGTCCGCCGGTTGTCAATCTCTGTTTCACTTTACAGGTACAATTGCCGCAGCGCAAAATGCGCAAAACCATACAAATGCTCTGCAAAGATCTCCCGGGTGCCGTGAAACGACTCGTTATGAATTTCGACAGCGAAAGACTCGCCGAAACGATTGCCCTTGCAAAAAAGCAAACTCAAATCCGCACATGGCTGAAAAGCAGCAACTACTGTGCCTTTATAGCAAACGGCAGCATTCTCCCCCGTGCAAAAGATGGAGATTTACCCCTTGAGAACGCTGTGCCCTTCATTTCCGCCCAGGAAGACGAAATCGAAATCTGCGGACTGAAAGGCATGGGCTTTCCAAAAGGCGTCACCGTCATCACTGGCGGCGGATATTCGGGAAAGTCCACCCTGCTTGACGCCCTTTCCGCCGGAATTTACGACCATGTTCTAGGTGATGGGCGGGAACTCTGTATTACTGACCAAAGCGCGGTCACTATAGCTGCAGAGGACGGACGCAGCATCAAGCGTGTCAATATTTCTCCATTTGTCAAATGGCTTCCCAGCGGCAACACATGCGACTTTTCCACCGAACACGCTTCCGGAGCCACTTCACAGGCCGCAAACATTGTAGAAGCGGTGGATTTCGGTGCAAAATTGCTGCTGATCGACGAGGACAAAAGCGCTACCAATTTCATGATTCGCGACCGAATGATGAAAGAACTGATCCAAAAAGAACCGATCACGCCATTTACCGACCGGGTAAACGAACTTCATGTCACACATGGCGTCTCCACGATTCTCGTTATTGGCGGAAGCGGCGAGTATTTGTCGGTCGCCGACAATATTTACATGATGGAAGACTACCGGATACGCAATGTCACCGAAAAATCCAGAGGCATTTGTTCGGTTTACGGCGTTACGGCACAATCGCCCGCGGCGGCAAATTGGAATCAGGAACGAATACTCTGTTCTGATTTTTTTACATCTTTCCCTGATGAAATAGGAAGAGAAAAATTGGAAATATCCGATATGGGATTTGTTCTCATCGGTGACGAACAGATCGATATTCGGGGACTGTACAATATTGTTTCTTCAAGGCAGATAAACGCGCTAGGTTTTATGCTGCGCTTCCTGGAGATTTCAAATAATGACCAAAGGATCAATCTTGAAGAGAAAATCAATGGTTTGTACACGCAAATTGAGGAGGAAGGGCTTGATTTCCTCTATTCACCTTTTTTCACAACCTGTGAAAGATTTCTTGATCTTCCCCGGAAAGAGGAACTCATGGCCCTGATCAATCGAATGAGAAGAATAAACTATGTTTGGAACGCAGTGTGAACGCATCAAATATAGGAAAATCTTTACAATCGTATTCCGTATAAAATTCTATACTCTTCAAGTCTTGAAGTTCTTCAATATTTTCATATCGCCTTTGCAAATCGACGTCATTTTCGATAAGGTATAATATTTTTTGCAAATTCAAAAAAGAGCAAAAGATAAACATGCTCAAAGAACTCTGGTAGAATGAAGTCAGCATACAAACATTCGAAAGGAGATTTGAACATGTCCAAGCCCATTATACAGTGAAACGAGGAAAGCGTCAAGAGCGAATTAAAAGAATTCGTCAGAAACAGCGTGGAAGAAACGCTGAATGAGTTGTTAAATAAAGAGGCCGAAGAGTTGACGATCGCGGCAAAGTACGAACGCACCGAGGCTCGGCAAGGCTGCCGTTCGGGACATTACAGCCGCAAACTGACCACGACCTCGGGCGAGGTACGCCTTGAAGTACCGAAACTGAAAGGCGTACCGTTTGAAACACATGGATTTTCCGTCACAGCATTGGATGAAGATCCGGACAAGCAATGTCATCGAACGTATGAATCGTGAGATACAACAATGCAAAAAACCATTCATTATTGTGGTAATTCTCGGTTGAGATTATCTATTTGTAATAGGAGACTATAATGATCAGATTTCACAAAATTCTTTATACACTTCATGGTAAGAATAAAAGCAATTTAGACAATATTTGTTCGGCTGATTTTCCTTTCAAATACAGGTTTCTTTCGTTTGGATTTATAAATGTTAATCGTCGTGCGCCTGAAGAACTTGTAATGAATGTAAAGATAATTTCGCCTTTTGAAAAAAGTGAAAAAGAGTATTCAAACGCTGTTGAAACATTTCTTCTACACATGTTTTCCGTTGCTTTACGGGAGTTATACAATCGTTACGTGAACGTCAATAAAGATTTTCTTTCAAAAGCGAGGTTTTAGTGTCAAGATGCAGATACACGAATTCTGAAAAGGAGCGGGATCGAATACGATTCCGAACACAACCTTTTCATATTGCACATAAACATCGATATGCCGCTCATAAACGGTGTCGCAATCAGTCAGAAACCGAGTGAAAAAACTGTAAAGGATATACTGTCGCAAGTATGTAATGTAATGGAATCCCTTACACAGAAGGATATAGACAACTGTATAAAAGCGTATCGTATTCAAAAACAAATACGTAAGCACCTCTCGGAAAATCATTATTGCGCATTTGTAGCAAATGGCAGCATTTTGCCACGAGAGAATGATACGGACGAACCGTCCATAAAAGCTGTTCCGTTCGTCTCTCCGAAATCACTTGAGATTACAATTCCCATAGATGATGTTACGACCATAACCAGTATGGGAATACGATGCGGTATTACGGTTATCACGGGCGGAGGTTACTCTGGGAAGTCCACTTTGTTGGATTCATTACAGGATGGAATCTACGACCGGCTTCCCGGGGACGGTCGTGAATATGTCATAACGATCGGCGATGCTCTGCAAACTTTTGCAGAGGACGGACGCTATGTTTCAGGTGTGGATCTGTCTCCCTTTTTCAAATATCTTCCCGAAAACGACGTTACAAACTTTACTACAGATCATGCAAGCGGAAGTGTGTCGCAAGCTACGAATATCATTGAAGCAATATGTGGCGGCTGCAAATTACTACTTGTAGATGAAGACAAAAGTGCTACAAACCTTATGGTACGCGATGAGATCATGCGGCAGGTCGTGAAGAAAGAGCCGATCATTCCGCTCACCGATCGCGTGGAGGAGTTTCATAGATCACACGGCGTATCTACGATCATCGTGATTGGCGGCTGCAGCGAGTATCTTTTCCATGCCGATTGTGTGATATTGATGGAGAATTTCATTGCACACGACGTTACACCCGAATTGTCGAAATACAGTCTAAAAAGCAGTATTAGAGAGGAGATGTCGGCGAAAGTACAAAACAGCAGAAGAGTTATTCCGAGAAAAACCAATCAGGCTTTTTTGTATTTCAGAAATATCATGACGGAGGAACAAAGGAAAATCATTTTGGATGATTACTCTGTTGACATTACGAAACTTCCCACTATAAAAAACCCCAATCAAGTGAATACGCTTTTGAGTCTTCTCATGTGGCTTCTGTGCGATCAAAACGCGAACAGCGATGAGTTAATCCGAAAACTCGATGAACTGTTGAACAAACTATTTTTTGCGGAAGACGACAGTCTGCCCTTTCTCAATGTTACCGATCGCAGGTATTACGAGTATGTTCGTCCGATTGACGCATACTGCTGCGTGAACCGTGTAAGAGGATTGTGCTTTGACCGAAACGAGGTGACTTATGAAAACTAAAACAGTTAGGAAACCATTGACAGATTACGTTGCTTCAATTGCGTTATTGTTCAGAATAATGCTGAAAAGTTGTCCGTGGACAGGATCGTTCATATCCTGATACAGTTTATTCTTAATGTAAACAAGTTTGTCGAAAAGACGTGCGCCAAAATGCCCATGTCGGGAGGGACTTTTTCAAAAGGCGCTTTCCGACATGGGCAACGGTATTTACTTTGCCTCTGACGAATGATCAACATAGTCAGCAACGCTGAATTTTGAGAGAAAATCGAGAGTGATCATACCCGGAGCGATTTGTTTTGAGGGATTGTCCTCGCCCGAGGTTTGAGCGTCCTCCTGAAAACCGTCACTTGTTAATTCGATAAAATAGCAACAGGAATCTTCAACGACGAGGATATTTCCGCTTTTTAACCCGTATTTTTCTGCGATCTGCATTGCGCTCAGATCTTTAAATGCTTCATCGCTTGAATTGTAATATGTTGACAAAGTAATGTAATACACCGTACCGTTTGCGCCCTCGCACTTCCGGGACAACGCCACAAATGCATTTTTATGAGAATGGTTATCATCCGCCGCTTTCGTTGCGTAATACATATATTTTGCTACATAGTACTCCACACCGTCGATTACTTTTTTTCTTGGCTATCTGATTCCCACTCTTTCTCATAGGATTTCACTTCTTTTGTCGCCTGTTCTTTTGACACAAGTCTCAGGTTAAACTCGAAACTCCTGCCTTGATATTCACCTACGGCCCCACGGTATTCAAACGAGCCGTCATTGTACATGAAAACGCCGCGGGAAGCGTCTTTTTGACCAAAACGCACAAGTTTCACGTCATCCCCTGTGGGAAGCGGAAACCATGTTTGTTCGGGGTAGTTCACCAGTACCTTCATTTGGGCAACCTGATCTTCCGAAAAAACTTTTTTTGTGATTGCGTTGTAAAACTTTTCTACCGTCTCAAAGGAAATCGCGGTCACCTCTGAATCTCCGCCGGCAATTTTATCGCCGTCTAAAGCGTAAACGTTTTTTGGCTTTGAGAAGGAACATCCCGACAGCATCACCAGCGTCAGCAGGACAAGAAGTGCGCGAAATGTTTTTGAGCGCTTCATATGTAATCGCTCCCTTCCATTACTCAACTATGTGAGGGAAAATATACATCCGGAACCTTTTCAAGAAGTTGTTCCAAACAATTGTCACAATCGCCCGTATCGAGAGGCATTTTCGTAAAGCGCTCCACATGAGAAAGCGCTCAGATTCAGATCAGGACAGTTGAATTCTGTTTTCACCCTTGAGGAAGACGAGATTTTCGGGGACGTCTTCCGCACCGTAGGCGTAGAAGGTGATGGTTTTCACCGTCGGGTTGTCGGGGTCGGCAGTCCTGTCCAGTTCCACATACATCAGCCAGCAGAAAACCTTCACACCCAAAGTGCTGATCTACGAAAAGCCGATGATTTTATTGACCCTGTCCATTTCTTCTCCAGACAAATAGAGATGCCTCTGGTTCTCCGCATCATTGAACAGTCCAAGGTGCGGTTCATAATCAATGCTTCCGTCAGACAAGTCAAAGGTGTAGTCACAGGCGGTCTTCGTATAGCCTTCTCTCCATACGCTGTCGTTCCACAGAGCCATGACATACTTCTGATCTTCCTCTGACAGTTCGATGACTTTGGATGAAGTTTTGTGTCTTACCCGGATATTGGAAGACGTATACCGCACATTGGCCGATGAGTGGGTAAAGGACATACTGTCCTTTGCCATTTTGTTGATCCGGTCTTTTTCCTCTTGGGATACAACGAGATGCTTGTCGCTCTCCGTGTCGTTCAGAAGTCCTGTTTTTGAGGAATATTCCACTTGTCTGTGTGCGTCTCCATTCTCGTCGGACAACTCAAAAATATAGTCGCAAGTCTCTTCTTTAACTCCGGAATCCCAATTGCCGCCATCCAACAGCGATTTCAAATAATCGGCGTCGTTGTCCAAAAGAAGCCCGCAGATATGGGGATTTTCCGAACTCTTTACCCGCGTCAGTGAATCGCTGTTTGGCACTTCGGTTTTTTCGTTGGTTTTGCAACCCACCATCGAAAGAGTTAAAACCGCAAGCAGCATGCATACATATTTTTTTACCATAATTGTGACCATGATTTTCGCATTGCGAAAACTTCCTTTCTTGCAGAATTGTGTCTGGTTTTGCACACCTTTCCCCCTCTTGGTGCTTTTTGTCCGAAGAACGGTTTTCGGACTGTTTTTTGTCGAAAAGGCGTGTGCCGGAATACCCATGTCGGGAAGGGCTTTTTCACAAGGTACTTTCCGGCATGGGCTGTGTTCAGGATTGGCGGGATCAGGACAGTTGAATTCTGTTTTCACCCTTGAGGAAGACGAGATTCTTGGGGACGTCTTCCGCACCGTAGGCGTAGAAGGTGATGGTTTTCACCGTCGGGTTGTCGGGGTCAGCGGTCCTGTCCAGTTCCACATGCATCACCCCGTCGGTAAGCAGATAGTTGAAATCGGGTGCTTCTATGCGATAATCTCCCCACTGCTCAATGAAATGGGCTTTCTTGAACATCTCTATAGCGCTGTCAATTTCTATAAGGCGATCCAAACTATCTCCCGGCTGCACCGAGGAAAAAGCGGAGGAATCAAGGACATTTCCGAAATAGCAATAGGAATTCTTAATTGTAAGCCAGTCCTCATATACAGAGTCATTGACATTGTATTCCCACCTTTCAAACAGCGTGCTGACATATATAAACTTTCCGTTTTCCTGAAGTTTGCTGATCACACATAGATGGTCGTTATCCAGCAGTTGGATATGTTCCACGCCATAGCGATGGTCGCTGTAACTCAATATATTTCCCACATCTACGTTAAAAACTTCCGTACAATCAAATGCACGCGGAACCGAAATCAAAAAATTTACAAATGACGCCGCACCGCTCAATTCTCCAAGGGGAGTGCTGAATTTGCCCTCCCCGATCAATTTTACAAGTTCTCCCGGCTGCATATTCTCAAAAATCAAATCGGACTTGGGCGGATAGCCCTCGTAGGGATCCTTTGTCTCTTTTTTTCTGCAGGCTGTGCAGAGTAGGCTGGAAGCCAGCATGCACAGCGCCAAAAACAGGGCGATATTTTTTATTTTTTTCATTGCGTATATGCTTTTGTGTATAATGGACAACACAAATACTCCCTTCGTTTTAGTTTAAATCTGTAAAGTAAAAAATTAGTCCCCATAGACAATAGACAGCGGGTGTAGTATGATTGTAAACCCCATCAAGAGTCCTTGACAGTGATAATGTACACATAAATGGGACTATTATAAAAACCTTTGAAGGATCCGACATCCCAACCGGATGTATCTGTGGAAAAAGGTGTTACACCTGACGGCAAGTGCTCTGACGAACCCTTTCCATGTTTATTCGCCCAAGTTCCGTCTTTCGTTTGGTACCAAAAATGATAATCATGGCGCATCGTTATTAGATCCATGCGACGAAATCCAGTCCGCAGAACCACTCTATACTGCGAAGAAGTTAAAGGCCTTGTTTCCCCGTTTCCGGTAAAATCATCTTCAAGTTCGTATTCGTACTCATTTACATCGAGCCAGTTTTCGAAATCACTCTTTACAAGACTGGAATAGGTCAGACGAACACTCTCAGATTCAACCTCGTAGATCGGAACTGATGCTTCATATGCGCATGTATTTTCGCTAATGAATTCAGGAGAATCATTGCTCATCATCGCGTAACCGTGACAATTTATCGTAGTGGAAGTAACTTCCCTGTACTCCTGCACGCCGTAAATGGAGTTATGTTCAATGAGTTTCCACTCATCCTTGTAACTGGTTCCCGGCACATATTTCCGCTGCTGAACATCACAGCCATTGGAAGAGCCCACAATATTGGTTTCCACCACCATGGCAAGATCGCTGCTCAGTCCCTCCGAGGAGCGGGCTTTGATTTTGTAGGCGCCCGAGTCGGTTCTGAACACCTTCCACTGCTGGCGCGGGGAGGCTGTGTAGAGTTGCAGTACAATGACAGAACTTCCGTCCTCTTTTGCTTCTTTACCCTCCTGTATGGAGATCGCATAACTGCTCTGCGACGAAGTAATCTGGTAGTACCCGTTATTGAGGTATGTGAATTCCCATTTTTGGTCTGATTTTCCGTCAAATTCCCAGACTTCCAGAATGGCGTTGTCGGGGGTGTTCGCGCCGTCGTCCATCTGCACAAATTTGTTTTCGTATTCTTTATTTCCGATGAAGTATGTTCCGTTCTCCACAACCGGCGTGACAACATTATAAATGATCATAAGGAACGGTGCGTTGCCGGTTTCGCGGGATTCAAGAATCACCGATTTGTTGCTTCCCGATTCATACTTCAACGCCACACCGTAGTCTTCCTCGCCCGCGTACCATTGTTTTACAATATTTGTCATGTTAAAATTCACCTGTCCGGGATACTCGGCGGTGGTATACTCGGAGGCTTCCGCCTCCGCTGTGTCAAAAGGTTCGGCGGAAAGTCCCAGATTGGTGTTTAAATCCGCCCTGTTCCACGTAAAAGTGTTCTCATTCCAGGAGTGCAAACACTGGTACGCGCCGATGGTCAGACTTCCGGTAACAGCGATGTAATGGTAGTACACATAGAGTGAAGCGTTGCTGACATTGGCATAGGTGGGAAGCGTAGGCTCGTCGATACGTATAAACGAAATTCTGCTGGACTGTACCCAAAGTTCTTTACTTGATCCGTAGTTCTTGGAAGGATTGGCGGAGTCAATGTAGGTGTCATGGCAACCGCTCACCGTATATATCGTTGGATCCACGGTGACCGGAAAAACCCGTGCAGGATCGTTCAACCATTGGGCATCGGCATGCACTGTGAGGGTTAGACAATCCTCTTCTGATTCCTCCAGAGTGTAGAACACGTCGTAGGATTCCTGCCATTCCGCATCGTACATGTAGGGCGCGGGAACGATATACTGAGTTTCCCCTGTTTCCTCATCGTTTAACAGGATTTCTCCGGTTTCCAGCAACGCCGCATCCAACCCGGAAATCTCCATCGTAAAGGTATAGGTATACTCCGCGCAGGGCGCTTTGATAATAATGTTTTCCTTGACATTGTTCGCCTCAAGGAGGTATTCGATGTCCACATTTTGCATGATGTTCTCATAGAGAAGACGGGTTCTGTTGTCAATTCTTGCCAGTTTTTCAAACTGCGCCGTCGGGGTAACGGCGGCAATGGCTGCAGCCGTCGAAGATTTTTCGGCATGGTTGACCACCGTAAGATCGGCAGCGCCAAACCATCTGTCCGGTTCTCCATGGGCAGGAAGGCTCACAGACAACAGATAGTTTCCCTCATTGAGTTGAAAGAGCGGAATTCCGCCCTTTGTGGCTGAGGGAACCGAAAAACGCCCGTCCGCAGTGGTATATGCCGACCGGCTCCCCGCAGGGGCGGCCAACAGCCGGTTGTCAATATCCTGCCATTTCCCCGCCGCGTCTTTGCGGTGTACGGGGCTTGCATACGCGACCGCTCTGTAGGTGCCGTCGTCCATAAGATAGTGCTTTACATTTTCCTCTCGCAGAGATTCGATCTCTACAACGCCTTGACCGGACTTGGCGGCGATTTCCTCCGCCACCTCCTTGTTTCCGAACATTTCCTCCAGTGTCAACTCTCCCTCGAAGATCTCTTCGGCGTCGGAAACATACGACCCATTCTCCGAACGGTCTTCGCCAAACGCATACGAGGGCGACGCGCACCAAAGCATGACCAGTGCCAGTAAAACCGAGCATAATCGTGTACATTGTCTGTTTTTCATGAATTTTTACCTACCTTTCGCACGATATCTATTTGATTTCGCTGAGTTTTCAGAAAATGAAAAGCGCATGACCACCCCGAACGTCTCGGCAATCATGCGCAAACAGAATCCATTTGAAAAAGCACCTCTTTGCAGGGAAATTCCTTGCTTTCGGAAAAGAAAGCCTCCCCACGCTGCGCAGAGAATCGCCGCACATTAACTTGTCGTTTGTCGCTTTCAAAGCACCGCGCCGCATGGCACATCCCTTCTTTCTCATCGGTCATTCCGGATATTTCATGTTTCGAAGTGTTCCGGAAATTTCGGGAATTTCAGGGATCACGACGAAACTATAACTATATAAATAAAATACACCATAGAGTTGGAAAATTCTATGCTAAATTGTAAACAATATTAAGAATTTTAAAGAACAAAATTTTCATTTACAATCAATATCCTTGATGCAAAGGAAAAATAAGGCAGATAAAATGCCTAGGTTTAACAAAATATGCATAAAATTTCCTTGCTTTTTGCAAAAAAATTGAAAATAAAAAAACAACTTATAAAGAGATTGCTGGAAAAATTTTTTGTACCCTTTCGGGCGCTTTTTGGGGAAAAGTTGTGAAAGTTAAAAAATATTGTGTGTAGTTTTGTCAATGATGTGAGACCAAAAAAGGTGAAAAAATAATTGAGCAGATAGGACATTCAATCGCCCTGC
>CANQNM010000025.1 GCA_947625265.1 uncultured Clostridia bacterium | reverse complement strand
TTCCCGCCTTTCCGGTTTCCCGCCTTTCCGGTTTCCCGCCTTTCCGGTTTCCCGCCTTTCCGGTTTCCCGCCTTTCCACCCTTTCGGTTTTTCGCCTTCCCGGCTTTTCGGCTTTTCAGGTTTTGCCGCGGGTTTTGCGTGCCCATGGCAAGGGATTTTTTCATGTCTTAGGATTGAGCGACGCACACCGGATGTTCCTGCCGTTTTTTATGCCTTTTCACCTTGCAAAAAAATCTCAGTCCTTTTCCTTCGCTCTTGCTTCGATGTCCAGAAGATAGTTCTCAACGTTCTCGCAGCGCATCACGCCGCTCATAACACATACGCCCGCCGCGCCGGTCGCGCGCACCCTGTCCACGTTGTCGCGGGAAATGCCCCCAATGGCATACACAGGCAGAAAAACCTCTTTGCAAACCTCTTTCAAAAAATCCGTTCCCCGTCCGGGAAGACCCTTTTTACAGTCGGTGTCAAACACATGCCCCGCCGTGAGATAGGTGCAGCCGTGCGCCTGTGCCAAACGCGCCTCTTCCCGAGAGTGGCAGGATGCGCCCACCGCCGAAAAATTCAAAAGGGTCTTCCGTTCGGTGCGCAAAAGCAGCGGAAGAGGCAAATGGATCCCCTCGGCGTGCAGATCCGCCGCGATTTCCACGAAATTGTGCAGAATGCACCGCACCCCCTGCGCGCGGCAGATTTCCAAAACCTCGCGCGCCAAGCGCGCGTACTCCTCTTCCGTCAGATCTTTTTCCCGAAGTATGATCCCCGCCGGCCTTGCGGCGGCAATTTTTTGGATGCGCTCCAAAAAATCCCCGGAGCACAACCGTCGGTTGGTGACACAGAGAATACCGAATGAAGACGGAACCCTGAACTCAGACATAAAGATAGTCGTTGAGCACCGGCTGCAGCCCCTCGCCCGAGATATCGCCGCACATCCGTTCAAGGCTGCGGTTGTCCGCGATTTCGAACTGTTCGTCGCCCTGTTCGCCCGTGGGCTCCTTTCCGCCGTATTTGCTCTCGTGATCTCCGATGCCTGTGGAAACGCCGGCGGAAACCTTGGTGGCGGCAATTTTCACAATGCCGTTGCGGAACGCCGCGCTCTCACGGGAGGATACCGTAATGCCCACATAGGGCAGAAAGATTCTGTAGGCGCAGAGAATCTGACACAACTGCCGCTCGTGGACGTCCTGGGGGTTGATCCTGTCGTTGTTGATGATGGGGCGCAGTCTGGGACAGGACAGAGACATCTCGGCGCGAGGATACTTACGCTGCAAAAAATATACGTGCAAAGCGCTTGCTAACGCGTCTTTACGAAAGTCGGAAAGACCGAGAAGCGCCGAAAATGCCACGCCCCGCATCCCGCCGCGCAGCGCGCGTTCCTGCGCGTCAAAGCGATAGGGCCATACCCGTTTGTGCCCCGACAGATGCAGCGTTTCATATTTGTCCGGGTCGTAGGTTTCCTGAAATACCGTCACATAGTCGGCACCGCATTCGTGCAGATATCTGTAGTCCTCGGTATTCACCGGGTAGATCTCCAGCCCCACCATGCGAAAATGGGTTCTTGCCAGTTTGCACGCCTCTCCGATGTAGTTTAAATCGCTTTGGGTACGGCTCTCCCCCGTGAGAATCAGAATTTCCTCCATGCCGCTGTCCGCGATGACCTTCATCTCCCTCTCCATCTGCTCGGGGGTAAGTTTCATGCGGCGGATGTGATTGTAGCAGTTGAACCCGCAGTATACGCAATAGTTCTCACAGTAGTTGGCGATATACAGCGGCGTAAACATATACACGGTGTTCCCAAAATGCTTCCCCGTTTCGTTTCTCGCCCTGCGCGCCATCTGCTCAAGGAAAGGCTCCGCTGCGGGGGACAGCAGCGCCTTGAAATCCTCAAGTGAGCAGTTTGGATGCTCCAGCGCCATGCGGACGTCCCGCGCAGTATATTTTGAACTGTCGTAGGCGCGCATATGCGCCATCACCTTTTCGCAGACGTCCGATTGAATTCTTTCCATTCCGGGCAGATATTCCATGTGATTCTTCCTGAAGGAAGGATCGGTTTCCAAACGGTGTTTCTTTTCAAGCGCCTCGGGGGACAGATGCTCCGAGTCCACAAAAAATCTGTTTTCCATATTCTGGCCACTCCTCTCCCGCACCCGGCGTTTTGAATCTCTCCCGGAACCGCGACGACCCGGCCCCAACGGCTTGACAGTCGGATAGTCAACGGTCAAACGATTCCGGAAAGCCCGAAACAGCCTGCGTCGGTTCCCAAAAACATGCGTTTTTTCCGAACCGTGCCGGCTCCGGAAATTCCGCCGTTTCCCGTATCAAAATCAAAATCGGAATCAAAGCGAAAGGCGTCCGTTTTTAAACGCTCTTCGCTTTCCTTCAGTTCCGGCGTTTCACGCTCCGGCATTCCGCGCCCGCCGTTTCACGTTCTGGCGTTTTACACCGAAAATTTTTCCCAAAAAGGACCGCGGCGACAACCACTGCCGCATCGGTTCGCCTTCAGCGCGTCCGGCGCCCTTGACCGCATGCCCATGCTTCTGACCGTGCCGCCGTTCTTGAACCGTACCCATGCATCCTACAGTTCAGTCGCGCAAAAATCCGGTGAGAGGGTCGGACGAAGACGCGCCGCGCACGAGTTCTCTTCCCACACCTGCCAGATACGCCTTTCTTCCCGCCTCTATGGCGAGGCGGAAGGCCGATGCCATCGCCGGGAGATTTCCCGCGGTTGCAAGGGCGGTGTTCGCCATCACGGCGGCCGCTCCCATTTCCATCGCTTCACATGCCTGCGAGGGCCTGCCAATCCCCGCGTCCACAATCACGGGAAGGTCGATTTCCTCGATGAGAATTCCGATGAATTCCTTCGTCACCAACCCCCGGTTAGAGCCGATGGGCGCGCCCAGCGGCATCACCGCCGCCGCTCCGGCGTTCACAAGATCCCTTGCGACATTGAGATCGGGATACATATAGGGCAATACGGTAAATCCCTCTTTGGCGAGGATTTCCGTGGCTTTCACCGTTTCGCTGTTGTCCGGCAGAAGATATTTGGAATCACGCATGATCTCGATTTTCACAAAATCCCCGCACCCCAACGCCCTTGCCAGTCTTGCGATGCGCACCGCCTCTCCGGCATCCCGCGCGCCGGAGGTGTTGGGCAGAAGCGTGACTCCTTTGGGGATAAAATCCAAAATGTTTTCCTGTTCTCCCGTGTTTGCACGGCGCACCGCCAGCGTGACGATCTCCGCCCCGGCGTCTTTGACCGCCGCTTCAATGAGGTTCAGAGAATATTTCCCGGAACCGAGAATAAATCTGGACGTAAAAGCACGCCCTCCGATGATCAGTTTATCCTTTTCCACCTGTATACTCCTTCTTTTTAATTCAGAGTTCAGACTCCTTGCAGAGAGATTCTTCATTTTCGAATTGAAAGTTCAGACGTCTTTGCAGTCTTCCCCTGCGAGGATCCGCAGAACCGCATGCGCCTGATGCGCGGCGCAAAGCGCCACGCGGGAGGGCACAAGGCATGCTTCGGCGGCCTCGCTGACCCCGTCTCCGCAAAGATAAAAGCGTCGGGAAATTCTTCTTGTTCTGATGCCGTTGGCACTGCCCAGTCCGGCCATACCCGAGGCCGCCACCAAAAAGGTGTCCGGCATGCTTCCCAGAACCGTCTCCGCCAGCATTGCTTTGCTTTCCGGCACGTCAAAGGCCTCGCATACGACCTGCGCGCCGAGAAACAGCGTCGCGGCGTTGTCCTCGGTGACGCGCACCGTTCGCGTTTCAAGGGCAATATACGGCGCGATTTCCCGCAAATTCTCAAAAAGCGCGTCGGTCTTGTACATGCCCACCTGCGAGGCTTTGAATTGCTGACGGTGCAGGTTGGAGACTTCCACCCGGTCAAAATCGGCGAGAATCAGTCTTCCCACGCCAGCCCTGGCAAGCAGGAAAGCGATGTTCGAACCAAGTCCCCCAAGACCGCAGACAGCGACCGTGGCGCGGGAGAATTTTTCCTGTATCTCCTTCCCTTGCCGCTTTTCCAGCGCCTCGCGCATTTCTTCTTTCGTCGGGATCATTTCCTCAGCCTCCTCCGACGAAACCGACGATCTCCACCACGTCCCCGTCGCACAGTCGGGTTTTGTCATACAGTGCCCTTGGGACAATCTCTCCGTTGCGCTCGACAGCCACCCGCAAAGGATCAAACCCTGCGTCTGTCAGATACTCTGCCACGGTTTTTTTTGCGGCGTCCAGATTTTTTCCGTTGATTTTTACCATTTCGGATATGCCCGCCCTTTTGAAGCGTCCCTTCCCCTGATTGTATTGCACGACAAAACGGAAGACTGCGGGGCAGCCTTCCGTCTGAATCGAAACGCATTGTCATCGCGCATCTCAGATCCCTACGTTGGCATTGCCCAAATCAGGTCGCCGGTCGAAGGCACCACCTTCCTCTCAGCCTGTCAGCAGGCTCCCGTCCGTTCAGTCGCTGGGGGCATTATACATCATTTTATCCGGCAATGCAAGGGGTTTTGAATTTTTTTAAAAGATTCCCTCATAGGCAAAAAACCGCGATTTCAAATTGCCATACCTGTCAGATTCGGAAACTCCGGCGCATACACTGTATCGTTGGGGCGGGGCAGCCGTGCGGTTTTCAAAGTATTCTCCGGGCTTTTCCGCTCCGTTGCCCGGTGCACGAAACTCGGCTCCCTCTTCCCGCCCCAAAAAGCCGTGCAGCCGCGCACGTCCCCCAAGCCATTTCCCGTCCGACAGTTTTGCCCCCCACAAACCGACGGTCGACGGGACGGCATGGCCGGACGCCCAAATACTCCGGCGGCCCGCGACCGACGGTTTTCCCGTTTGGCAGTTTCGCCGCCCACAAACCGACGGCCGGCGGGACAGCATGGCCGGACGCCCAAATATTCCGGCGGCCCGCGACCGGCGATTTTTCTGTTCGACAGTTTCGCCGCCCGGTGTTTTCACGATCCGGCAACAGGCACTCCGCGCCCGGCAGCCCGCCGTCACAACAATTTGGAAAGGAACCGAAAGTTCATGGAAACTTTTTTTGCTTTTTACAGAAATCTGGTTCGTCTGGCTGCGGCGATAGGTCTGCTTTTCATCTGCTGCTCCATGATTGCCTCCTTCGGAAAGGACGGGGGAATCAAAGGCTTCACTGTGCGCTATCTGTCAGGGGAAGCCGAAGAAAAAAGTTCGCCTGAGGAACTGTTCTGTATGAAGAAAGAAAAGGATCGGGACGCCTTTTTTTGTACGCCTGAGGAGGAACTCACGCTTTCCTTTGTTCGTAAATCTGGCGTTCCGTGTGCGCCCAACGGCCAACCACATAACATGTTTTCGCTAAATTGCACTGTCAAATGAATCTTGAAAAACTTCAGCAGAAGCAGACTTTTCTAAATCACGCGGCAAAAAATCCTTGATTTTTTTTTAAAACCGTGCTATACTCCCTACATCGCGCGGGCATGGCGGAATTGGCAGACGCATAAGATTTAGGATCTTACGCCTTTCGGTGTGCAGGTTCAAGTCCTGTTGCCCGCACCAGAAAAAACGGTTGCTAGCAACCGTTTTTTCAATGATGTTTGCCCTAACGGGCAAAAGTTGCGGGCTTCGCCCATGATGCTGCCTTCGGCAATGATGCGTGCCTGCGGGCGCATAGGGGCAAACATCGCATCATTGCGACGGGCGGGAGCAACATCATGTATCTTTTTTGTTGCTTTGAATGCTATGTTTATGGTATGATCTTAATGACAGAGTAATTGGAGATGAAATCAATGAATATATCAAGATCTATCGACTATCTTCTTGAAAACGGGGGCAATCTTCTTCGTTACAGACTACACCGGGATGTTTTACATGACCTGAATCCTGTGGAAGAAGAAAACTATCTTGAAAAGATTCAACAAAGTGATGATTATAAGTTGTTGCTTTCGCATATCCACGAAAATGGGTATATCGGACGCGGGATGCATTCTCTGGAAAAATTTAAGACTTCACACTTGGATGATGGGGAAGCAGCTGCCCGCTATATTGTCAATACAGGTATCCCCACAAACAATCCATTTGTATACAACTTTGCTATGGCCCTACGAAACGATGACGTGTTAAAGGAGGAATTTTCCTATTATCATCCTGAAAAAGTGCGGTTTGATACTCGAAATCTTGGATTAAACAGCGGTTCCACTTTGGGTGTAATAATCAATACTTGTCAGGCATTGATTGGTTACGGAGATGATGATGCGGTAAAACCGTTTATAAATATATCATATCGTGCTTTCACAAGTTTATTAGAATTAAATTCCATTCAAGATCTGGTGGAATTCAATCCCGATCTTAAACGCAAATACAATTATCCGACTATGACTTCGGAAACCTATTTCCCGTGCCAATATCATCTGGAAACACTCGCCTGTACAAATTCATGGCGAACTTCTGATTCCGTTGAATTATTGGCAAAGGCGATCAATTACCACGATGAGATTTGTACGGATAGTTTTTCCTTTGCAGTAAGGATAAATGGGAAGCAAGTTGGACCTTTATGGGCGTATATGCAGCCTTTTCACGAATTGTCTTTTCCAAGTAAAGCTCCGAATCATCGAAAAACCTTAACTTGTCTTGCAAAAGTTGTTGGGGAAAAGGCGGATGTGGTTAAACGTTCCAGAAAAACGCTGGAAGAGTTGCTTGATGCGGACGGGATTCTTCGCACGACTTTCGATACGCCATATCAGAAAAAATGTTTTAAGGACAATTTGCGAATCGCACATCCTTATGCTGAAATTGGACTTGAACCAAATCATAGGAAGGATCGTGCTATTTGGTGTGAACTAACTTTTTGGGCAGTTCATTTTTTATATATTCTTGGAGTTGCGGAGTGGTAATGACAGTTATATTACGTATGAAATAAAATGTGAAACTGAAAACACCGTTGGAATCTGATCTCCCTTGTCTAATTGCCTTTCCCCGTCTAAAGCGCTTGCCTACCGGCGTTGTCCATCTTGTTCTTTGAAAGAGTTCGAATCTCATGTTTACAAATTACAAGCATCCACTTCTTTATATATTTGCGTCATTCTCTGTTATTGTTGTATCAAATACCGCTGGGTACTTCAAAGGCATTTTTTATAGTTAATTGTTTTCACCTGTTTTCCCTCGCCTTTTTTCTTAAATATCAATTTGTTTTCCCTCCCTGTTTTTGGGGTTGAGCATCCGCACAAACTTATAAATTGTCAATTTTTTAAAAATAAAATATTCAAAGTTCACATCTAAAAAGTGGTAGAATTGAGTTAAGCAAAGAACAATTCTGAAAGAACATCACTATGGAACAGTTCAATTGTACCATAGAACGCAGAAAAAGTTAACACCTAACAAACGAAGAACGCCATGAAATCCAAGTACGCTTGAAAAACAGGCGGTCGGTGTATAAAAATACAAAGCAACTTGAGCATGCGTACAACAGGTACAGATTGAAACAAGTCGAGGGTTTTATTGCCTGGGGCAAAAAATGCGCCATATACCCGCCCACCTGCTCCTCCTCTCCGCAAAAAGCCACGATTGCTTCGGCTGTCCGATTGTAAACGCCCTTGCAACGCCTCCGCTGCGCTGCCAACTTTTTGCTGTTTCGCGCCTGCGGCGCGAGAGTTCAAATCCATACACCAAGCCGCCAAAAATATAATTTTATTGTGATAAGACAAGTCAGTATAATCCAAACCAAACGCTTGTAACGAGTGAGTGGTTCGGATTTGCTTTTTATCTGTGAAGCCTTTCCTACTTGAATTTTAACCGTTCTTATGATAGAATTATTGCGATAAACAGGAATTTAACGGTGGAACACAAAATGGTAAAAAGAACTATTTCGATAATCCTATGCACCTGTTATATAATGCTTTCAATGTGTTTATCTGCTTGCGGAAACAAAGGTAAATATACTCCGAAAGGAGAATTCTATGTCAAGACATCTCCTTCACACGGAGATGCGGGTGTTCCCTTCGTGATAGACCTCGAGTCCGAGTGCAATACATATCAGGGGGAAGGCGATATTGTTGTTCCTGTAACCGTAGGTTTCGGTCATCTGCCCGAAGACCACCGTTACGGCGAAGATGAAAACGATACTTTTTATCTTCTTTATCAAGTGTTTGACCAAGTACCTGTTATGCCGGATATAAGGCCGGTATGGGAAAACAAGGTGGAATATTCAGACAGTTTTTACGATGAAAAATACAATTCTACGGTCCCGAAAAACAGTTCTTTTCTCTTTATACCTTTTTACGGCGACTTCTATCCTCTTTACAAAGAATCGGCAGAAATCGTATTCCCCGAAGGAATACAGAGTGGTACTGTCACGATTGACTGTTATGTAGTTTTGCCCGAACGTGATGCGGAAGTCACGGCAGGCTTGGGTTTGGAATTTTCTTTTACGTACATTGACGGCGTTTTGACATTGGGTTAAGATCGTGTAAATTTCAATTTAGAGATGTGTGGATTTGACAAAGTATACACCCTATCCAGCCCAACCGACCGGTATCTATACCATAGGTATAGCACGCTATACTGCTCTGCTCCATAAGTTCCGTGTGCTCTGCGAGGCTTTTCGTCCACGTAAGGAGAAAGAGGTTCATAATGTTTGACGTCTTCCCCGCTTTTATGCAAGCCGCCTTCATTGCAATTTGGATGAAACAGCGTCAACAGCCCCCACTATTGATTGTTTACACATTGTAGGCTGCCCTGACCCCGCTGTATGAAGACAAGACAGCGTCTGCGGGATCGTGTACCGTGTACCGTGTACCGTGTACCGCGCGCCGCGGTGTACCATGTACCATGTACCATGTACCATGTACAATGTACAATGCAAAAATGCAGAAACGCTGAATGGAGAGTATTATGAAAAAACTTCGCCCATTTATAATGGAAGGAATTGTTTTTTTGGTTTGCGTTACAGTCCTTGTCTACTCCCTTTTTCGCTTAGAATATATTTCTGTTCGCTGGAATTTGATGACCGTTGCTTCTATTTTCCTTGCATTTGGCGTGCTGCTGTGGTGCTTTTTGAATCCCTTTCGTCGCGGGTTGCTTGCTTTCCTTGATCTCTGCTTCCGATGCAGGATCACCCGATGCGGCAGAGTCCAAAAAGTTTTTCCCGTGGAAGGGTCGGTTTTCACGGAAAAAGTGACAAAGAAATTTGATTTTGAACTTGAAAAACGGTATATGTATATCCTGAACCTTTCGGACGGAAGAGACGTTTCTGTATTGTCCGGTGAATATTTTCCATATAGCGAGAATGTACAGTATACTGTCCAATATTTTAAATTTTCAAAGGTACTGATTGATTTGATTCCCGCTGAAAAGCAAGAATAAATATCCTAAAAAACGGTGCGGCGGCGGATTTATCAATGGGAGAATACTGTAGGAGGAAGTACGGTGGAGTTATCATCAATAACAAGGGTTTTTTACTATCAATTGTTTTCCACAATTATTACTAATAGGATGTGCCGCGGTATTCTTTTTTATCAAAGCGGCGGTCAAGTTCGGCAAATGGCCCAAATGGACGTTTGCAATTTGGGCCGTGTGTACAATACTCATAACTTGTTTTACAATAAAAGGCGTTGTGGATTTGCACTGCGATATACAGGAAGAAGCATTTATTTCATATCAAGGTGATTTCATTCACCGAGGCGGAAGTCAAAGAGGTCTAAAAACCATTGTTATATATGATGATTCAGGCAAGGAGATCAAATTGTTTAGTGGAAATATTGAGTTGGATCCCGGCAATTATACAGGGACAGTTGTGTATAGTCAACGTTCAAAAATTGTTGTTCAAATAATACCTGATTCAGATTTCGACAATTGATATCCATAGACTTATGTTGGGGCATGAACATATTCTTGTTACTATTGGCCGTTAGCAATAAAAATAAAGGGAAGGTTTTACAACAATGAAGAAATTGAAGGTGGAATATACAGCATTTGCGTATTCCAGGGAGCCAAATAAACACTTTATGCAGGAGATGTCTAAACAGATATCGCCCCAAATACAGGCTATGATCCCTGAAAGCAATCTAAGAGACGCCCTGTTTAACCTGCTGTGTATCACGCTGGATTCGGAATCGTATGAGCGCCTGCTGCAAGACCGGGAAAATCAATCAATGAGGCTTTTCCTTTCCGCGATTTCCGCGCCGCTCCATATTTGCAGTTTTCTTGTGCACTTTTCATCCGGGGAGAATCGAAAGGTTTATCCGTGGGAGGACGCAGATATAGATTCTGTTCGCTTCGATCTTCAAATCTCCGAATATGAAAAAAAGAAATTCCTGCGCACTTTGCCGGAACTATATCACCCGCTCATTGGGTCGGCGGATAGCGGATTGAGTTTTGCGTATCAGGTTTATTTTGGAGGAAGCAGCCTTTGTCTATACTTTGACAGGGAGATTACACAAAAGGATGTCGCGGAAATGCAAGAAATGTTGTTTTCTGCTTTTCCCGGAATTCAAACAAAGTTCTTTTATAAAAACAATTCAAAACAGTTGAAAATGAAGTTGGATTCTGATAAAGTAGATGACCGGATCATAGAAAAAGTGTTGGCGCTGTTCAATCAGTATCCGGGTCTGCAAAAACTTATCATTCGCTGAGGTCAGACAATGTGCTCTGTTATCAAGGTTTATAGAAGCAGAAGCACTGTGGTTTACTTTTGACAAAAACAACAACTTTGGAAATTATGTTTTTCATGGTTCTTGGTTTGTCGATGGAAGCATAGGACTTATACTGGATTTCAAAATACTTCTATCAAAAAGTTTATCCACAAATGTTTTAAAGGTTTTGGAGCGGATCTCAGTTTGTCTGTCGGTATTTCTTTCTTTTGGATAACAGCCCAAAAAAATAAAAAGTCCTAAAGACTATCTTAAAGATTTTACATTCAGTTCAATTACTGTTTGGGGTGCCACGGTACCAAAAGCATCTGGAAATACGATATCTACTTATGGAAAAGGAAGAGTGTAATAATCATATGGAGTATAATACCATTTATGAAGCATCCCATAATCAATTCATTACAGTTCCACTTGTGATTGCGGCGGTACTGGATGTTCTCCTACTTATTTATGCGGTGGTGAACTGGAAAAGCAACGCGAAATCCGGGAAAATCGGAATGTGTATTGTCGGGGGATTTTTGAGTATGACCCTGCTTGTGACAATAGTCGGGCATTGGTCCTCCCGGTCCATTTGGAGGGAGTACCAAAACGGGGATTATCAGATCGCCGAAGGAACGATCGAAAATTATGAAGTCGGCACGGATGAGAAACTGTCTTTTCCAGATCGATTTACGATAAATGATGTAGAGTTTATGATATCTGAGCAGCCTGTATTTGGATATGGGTACTCATTAAGACAGTATGATGGTGGAGTGCTTTGTAATGGTTTAAGGTGCAAGATATACTATATTCCTTATAAAAATGAAAATGTTATAATGAAGATTATGATATTTGGAAAGTGATTATAAACGCTGACTAATTGTTGAATGAGTTGTGGTTTTTTACAATGTTTGGTGTTTTAGGCTGGGGGTATGATAATGACAGCACATAATGTGAGAACCATCATTGGTTTCACTATTATTATTGCAGGAATTGTGTGGATTTTCAACGGATGGATTCATGAATCGCGGAAGCGACGATTAAAAGTGATATGTTTCATACTTTGTTGTCTGCTTGTCATTGTTTTGACTGCAGGTATGTTTCTTTCAATTAAAAGTTTTGAAGTTATTGGAGTTGTTACAGATATTTCATCAATAGGAAGTTGGGCTGGACTCATGGATACTTATACCGTTGAAATAAAAACCAATTCCGGAACCGCTCTCCGCTTTCACACCTCTTGGTTTTCGTCATGGAAATAAAAAAAATCTATAGATGAAATTCAAGTTGGTGATGAAATATCTGTATGCTACGGAGGATATTTCGACAGGATTCATGATCTTACCATTTTAGGTTCATCATAAAGTGATTTTCCCCGCATCCAGTGATAGGTGCGGGGATTATGTTTACGACCGACGGGGAAATATCGTTCGCTTTATTGACATTCTCCTGAAAATGAGTACACTTATACATATGACGACGGATCGCGCTTCAACAGAATCCGATACCACCATTTGTGTATCCGCAAAGTTCAAAAACAAAGAGTTAAAGGGGTGGGTGGAACCAGACATTTTTACAGGGAATGATGAAAACGGAGACATGGTTTACCAAAAAATACACACCGGGGAAAAGACAAGTGTCGTTTTTGTCTTTGAAGGCAAATACTTAGGCGGTACAATCAATGAAAATCTTTCTTTTCCTGATGAGTTAATTTTAATGCAATCATGAAGCGCTACATTTCTTTCAAATCGCAGCCGCACCCCTCGGGGTGCGGTTGTTTTCGTATGACGGACTGCCCCCGAATCTTTTGTGAAAGTTCCAAAGAGCGTCGTCGGCGCCGCTGCCAAAGATTCCATCCTGTGAAAGCGTCCCTCCCGATTTGTTCTTGTACCCATCAGCGTCCAAACCGTCCGAAGGTCGGAAAGGCTGTTGGGTTCTGTCGGTTTTCGACCCGCGGCAGCGGCAAAGCAGAGATCCAATGTTTCCCGCAAAAAATCAAAAATTTTTTTCTTTTTTCTCTTGACTCTCACCTATACTTCAGGCTTATAATGCAGCCGTAAGGTACCTTATGAACACAGGAGTTGAGAACATGAAGATAGGTGATTTTGCAAAAGCGTGCGGCACCAGCATTTCGGTGCTCCGTCACTATGACCGTCTGGGGCTGTTAAGTCCTGTTTATGTCGATCGTTTCACCGAATACCGGTATTACGACATATCACAGGCGGCCGTCTACAAAAGAATCAAAATGCTGAAAAACGCCGGGTTTTCCCTTTCGGAAATAGCGCTTATGCTCCAATCCGAAAGCGCCGCGGAAGAACTTTTCGTAAAAAAGAAAGCCGAACTTGCCGCCCGTCTTCATCATCTCGAATCGGCCAAACAAATGATGATAGGAGAAATCGTTATGCAAAATTTTAAACCTTTGTATGAAGATGTCAACCTGCCGTTTGAAAATGACGAACAGGCAATCGGAAAATGGCAGATCGTTAAAAACGACGCGAACGCGCTTTCCGTTAAGGGAAAATACATGTATTTTCTCCCGAACGGCGAGCGTTACTGGGGATATTCCTGGACAAAGGGAAAGTTTATCGTCAATTTCAGAGAGACGAGATATTCAAACAACTACCGCATAGAGCGGCGCGGCGATGAAATTTATATGATTATAGATTGCAAAACACCCGACTACGAGCGCACCGGTGAAACCGTTGCGGTCGTTTGCAGGAAGGTTGACGGCAAACACTATTCAAAGCAGGACATCGCCCGCAAAGACAATATAAATCTGCCCTTCATTGGGGATGACGGCGTTATAGGAACGTGGAAGTTCTACTGTCTTTTGCACCGCGAACAACGGGATCGCTTTTTGTCCGAAGCCATCCCTTCGGACGACGGTCGCGACAAAGATCCGTTCTATAAGCAGATCGAATTCCTGCCGAACGGCAAATGCGTATCGCTTTATGCGCAGGAGAAGCGGGTAGAGGATTCCTATACGAAAGGATTTGTCTTAAGAAAAGGAGACAGCACCGCCTGCGCCTATGAAATCGCAAAAAGAGGCGACGGCCTGTATCTTCTTTTGGAGTGGAAAAGCGGCGACTGGATCTTTGGCGGCAGGGATCCCAACTACTACGTTTTTGTGAAAAACTGACGTCTGACACGCGATTCGGTTTGAATGTCCGGCGACACTGTCAACGCGTCAAAACTGTCAACGCCGTCGGACGGAATCGGCCAAATCCGTTAAAGAGAACAGGAACGTGAAAAAATCCCGATGCGAAAAGCATCGGGATTTTCATTTGTCGGGTATAATCCCGCTGGGCATGACCCTCCTGCTGGACATGACCCTCCTGTTGGGCATGACCCTCCTGTTGGGCGTACCCCCAATATCCGGCAGCGGTTGACGCTCTTACAGAGGGGGTGAAGGACGTCAAAAAAACAACCGTCAAACGATATTATGCGATACAAATCTCCGAATCGGAGAATTATAAATTTTGCATCTGTTGATTCTACTGAAGATTTCACGTATAATCGGAAGCACAGGATCAAATCCCGAATATTCGCACAGGGAAAAGAGAAGGAGGAAGAGAACATGAAGGAAAACTCTGTTGCGGCAAAACTGACGGCGCTCAGAGCGGCGAAAGGCGCGACGCAGGAAGAAGTCGCGAAGACGTTGGGCGTCTCGAACAAAACCGTTTCCAAGTGGGAAAACGGAAAATCCTTTCCCGATCTTTCAATGCTTTCGGGACTTGCACAGTACTATAAAGTCAGCATTGATGCGCTCCTCGATCCTGCAGACGCCGCAAAAGACCCAAAAGAATTGACGAAAAATGAATTCAACGGTCTTCATCGACACGAGATTGCGCTCAAAATTTTTGAAACCGTCAAAAACCGATTTCCGGCAGTCTATTCCGCCGTTGACGCGGCGCCGGATGGTCAAGCCGACCTTTCAAACGCCATTCCGCCTCAAACAGACGAAGGGCGCAGATATCAGGTAACGCTGCCCGAACTGTTTGACTTTGCGGTTTGTTCCGACGACGTCAATTTCGCCGTAGTACAACTTCAAAACAGGAAGAATTTCGCGTGGCTTCTCGACGAGAAGAAGCGCAGTCGCATGGCGGAACTTTTCGGATTCCTTGCCGACGTCGATTCTCTGAAAATTCTGTCATTCATCCATTCACGCGCCTGTTCGGATAATTTCACCGTGGAGTATATGTCGAAAAACACTGGAGTTTGCGCCAAAAAGACCTCCGAGATACTGGAAAAATGCACCGAATTCGGGGTTTGCAGCAAAATGACGGCGCATTTGAAAACAGGAACCGTTGCCGTTTACGAGTCGTTTGGCGACGGACTGCTGCTGTCCATGCTCTCCATCGCGTATGAGAGAATGTGCGGACAGGAAAATTACAGTTATAACTTCAACGAAGGATGTAAAATGATCGGAGGCAAAAAAGCATGAGTCTCTCGCAAAACATCAAGAAATACCGATTGAAAAAGGGGCTGACCCAGAAGCAGTTGGCAGATTCCCTGGGCGTTTCCGCACAGGCTGTTTCCAAGTGGGAAACCGGCGACGCCTATCCCGACGGGCCGTTGTTTTTGAAGCTGGCAGAGGCGCTGGAAACCTCTTTAGACACGTTGTTTAAAAACGACGTCTGCTCTGTCGGAGAACTTTCGGCAAAAATACAGACCGTGATTCAAAGAACGCCCCAGGACAGGCGCATGCACCTCGTAAGAGATCTCTGCTGGCAGATGGAAAAAGGACTTTTCGGCTGTTCCCCCGAAGACGGCTATCATCCGGAGGAAATTTTTGAAAAAGAAGGATCCTCCTATATTTTGACCGACGGCGGGTTTACCCACATTTCCAACGGCGTATCGCCCTTTTTTTCGGTCTTTCCCGAATACGGCGACGCCTATTCCGCCGCCATTGGCGACGGGGAGAAACTGCGGAAGGTTTTTGCCGCTCTCTCCTCCCCCGAAACCATGCGCGCGGTGCTGTGGATCCATCAAAAGGAGGCAAACTGTATCTTTGAAGCGGCGGTGCCGGCAAGGGACTGCGGAATTTCCGACGATCGAATAGACGACGTTCTAAACGACCTTCTTTTTCTCGGCGTCGCGGCGCGGAAGGAAGTAGAAATCAATGGAACCGTGCACACGCTCTATAAGTCCAAACCTTCTCATGAAATCATCGCACTTTTGCTCTTTGCCGGAGAACTGCTCCCACAGACGTCTTACTGTCTACAATCCGATTTGAGAACAAAACCGTACCTTTCACCTTTATCGACGGAAAATTCACTGTAAAAGATTTCAAATCGAAAAAAGGAGGGATGCGCATGTTCAAACTCTTCAGGAGAAACGTCAAAGCGGTTTTTTGGAGTCTGAAACAAGGATTTTTCTACAGCCCGCTGCTGTTTCTGTGCTATCTTCTGATCCAACTTCTGCGCGCGACGCTCAGCGTTTCGGTCACAGTTCTTCTTGGTGACATCATAAATGAAGTGCAGAAGATTCTTACGACCACCGGAGATCTTTCGCAGATTGGCAGAAAACTCGCCCTGTTCGGCTCGTTGAATGTCGTTTTATGGCTGACGGTGGAAATCCGGTGGCGCCTAAGCGACGATTACCTGCCCCTGCGGGGAGATGTGGGCGCAACAAAATTCCTCGCGAAAATTTCCCGTTTCATCCCCCTAAGAAAGTATGACGATTCACTCTTCTGTGACAAATATTTTCGCTTTCAAAACGGCGTCCGGTCCCAGCAGCGGCTTTTGAAATCCTTCGAACGGATCGGGAATATCCTGTATACGCTTACGCTTTCCTGCGTATATCTCTGTCAAATTCACACTGTCTTTGGCGTCGTGACCTTGCTGTTTTTTCTTATCGGTCTGTTTCCCACGGGCCGAAATGCCGCCCTACAGGACCAAATCCGAAGGGAAACCACCGCGCCAAGGCGTTATGCGGCCTACCTTGGCGGGATGTTTTTCGGAATCTATAACCGGGAAACACGCCTTTTCGGGATGAAGGATCGGTATCTCTCCGAATGGGCGGCAACCGCGCGAAGCGCGGCGGAAAAGGAAATTGCGGGAGAGAAAAAAATTGCCCGAACCCTTTCGACCGTATCTTTTTTGCGGAATGTCGCCTGTCCTTTGCTGACGGTGGGGATTGCCCTCTACTTCGTGTCCCGAAAATGGCTTTTGGTCGGGAGCATTTATACCGTGTGGAATCTGTCCCGGAGCAGTTTGAGCACTGCGGGGGACGCCTTGCAGTTGTTTTCAGACTGCACTGCCCAGTGCAAGGAAGCAAAGGAAACCTATGAAACCTATCGCAAGATAAAAAAAGAAGCAAAACCTTCAACCGGCATGCTTCCCGAGGCGGATTTTGACGCCCCGGCATTTGTGGTGCAGAGTCTTGCGTTTTCCTATCTACCCGGTAAAACCGATAAAAAGGTGCTTGCAGATATTGGATTTACGGTGAAAAAAGGAGAAGCCGTCGCGCTGCTCGGGGAAAACGGCAGCGGCAAATCCACGCTTATAAAACTGCTTTTGGGTATTTACTCCCCTGAAAACGGAAGCGTGCGCGTATTCGGGTGGGAGGCAAGCGAACATGAAGAATACATTCGAAATCATGTAGGAATCGTTTTTCAGGATTTTTGCAGTTACCCGTTTACCCTCCGGGAAAACGTGGGGTTCGGGGATATCCGGGAAATTGAGCGGGACGATCGCATTATAGACAGCCTGAAATTCGCCGGCGCGGAGCAGGTTTTGCAAAAGGCGGAAACGCTCGATCGAATGCTTGGCAGAACGGTCGAACAGAACGGGATCGAACTTTCCGGCGGAGAATGGCAGAGACTGGCGCTGGCAAGGGCCTATATGGGCATGAAGGATATCCTGATTTTCGATGAACCAGCGGCAAAACTGGATCCGCTTGCGGAGGAAAAACAGTTTACATCCATCATAAAATACGCAAGAGAGCATAGAAAAACTGTGATCCTCGTGTCCCACCGGGTGGGATTCGCGCGCATGGCGGACCGGATCCTTTTCTTAAAAGACGGAAAGATCGCAGAGGCGGGAACCCATGGGGAACTGATGGCGAAAAAGGGGGAGTATGCCGGAATGTTTAACGCCCAACAGCAGATGTACGCGGGGAGGGAGGAAAAAGCGGTATGAAACAGGTTTTCGCAATTTTGAAGGATGGAATACACGCGATAAAATCGCAGAGAGCGCTCCGAAAGACGGTTTTCTTTCTTTGGGTGTTTTATCTCTCCTACTATCTTGTAAACATGCTGTCTCCCCTGTTTCAGTCGGCGCTTTTGGACGGAGCGGTCAACATTTTTTCGGGAAATTCCGGTTTGGGCCTTCTCGCAGGGGGAATGGGAGGGATATTGTTTGCCGGGTGTGTGCTTGCGCTTTATCAGGCAAAAGTGAATCCGCTGCACACCAAAGCGGACAGTGAGATCGGAATCGCGATCCAGTCAAAAATCTACGACAAGCTGTGCAGGATCCCGTACAGCGCATTCAATTCCCCGAAGATCTACGAAACGATCGGGGTAATTTCCGGAAAGTATGCGTCCTACTGCTCGGGTTTTCTCGCGGGACAAACGCTCAGTTCTCTTGTGGGGACCCTTGTCTCCTTTGTGTTCACCGCCGTCGTCCTTGTGCGGATCAGTCCTCTCATCGCACTGATCATGATCGGCGGCAATCTGTTCGGTATTTTCAAAACATGGCTGGAGTCCCGGCTCAATTACTACGCGGTAGTGGAAAACATGAAAGACCGCCGCTATGCCGGGTCTTACGGCGGCGCGCTTTTCGACCGGCATACAATCAAGGAAGTCAAAATCTACGGCCTTGCCGACTACCTCACCGGGAAATGGTACAGGTATACCTCCCGTGTCAATCGGAAAACCGTCGGGTATAACCTTCTTTTTGTCCTTCTGGATCTCGCCACATACTTCACCGCCAATCTGTTTACCGTCACAGCGCTGATCCTGACTGCCAAGATGATCCTGGAAGGGAGCCTGAGCGTCGGTGCGTTTGTTCTGGTCTATTCTTCATCGGGATCCCTGATTGATACATCGGGCAGTTTGTTCGGGGCGCTTCGAGATCTGAAACTTGCTTCCTACTATGCGTCAAAATATCGGGAATTTCTGTCGCTTCCCGATGTGGAGCCTAACAGAACCGTTCTGGAAAAACTCCAAAAATACGAAACTCCCCTGGAAATCCGCTTTAAGAATGTCAGTTTTACCTATGAAGGGAGCAAGGAAAAGGCATTAGACGGCGTAAATCTTACAATTCATGAAGGGGAGAAGATCGCCATTGTCGGTGAAAACGGCTGCGGGAAATCCACCCTTGTTGCGCTTTTGAACCGCCTGTACGCTCCTGATGAGGGGGAGATTGAAATTTCCGGTTTGCCGCAGGAAACACAACTGCCGCGCCTTCGCAGGGAGGTGACCACGGTGTTTCAGGACTTCGGCCGATATGAGACGAGTTTCCGGGAAAATATTGAAATGGGAGAGAGGAAGCCAACCCGTGACGACGGGCATCTGTGGGATTGCGCGCGAAAAGCCGGGATCGACACGCGCATCCTTCAGTCCCCAAGGGGTCTTGATACCCCCATCGGGCGCTTTGCAAGCGGCGGGATCAACCTGTCGGGCGGCGAGTGGCAGAAATTGGCGGTCGCCCGTGGACTGGCCCGGTCGAGCACAAAACTGCTTGTTCTGGACGAGCCCAATGCATCTCTTGATCCGATTTCGGAAGCGGATCTGTATAAACGGGTGTTTGACGCCATGGCCGGGCAGTCTCTCGTCCTGATCACGCACAGACTCGGCGCCGTAAAATATGTGAACCGCATTGTGGTGATGGATCACGGGCGGATCATCGAGGACGGCAGTCACGAAGACCTTATGAAAGCCGGCGGAAAATATACCGAAATGTATAGGGCACAGGAAAAATGGTACGTGACATAAGGCGAGGGGCCGAACCGGAACCGGTTTGCGGCGGCGGATTTTCGCCCATGCTTCCAAAAAGTCCCCCAAAATATAGGAAGTCCTTCCCGCGGGCTTTTTTTGCTTAGAAAAACATCCGATCACCAAAAACTTCCGCCCATTCCCGCACGCCCGTACTCCCACACTCCCATACCACGGGGAGAATTTTTCGGATGATTTTCTTGCGCAAAGAAGGAAGTTTTGCTGGCGCTGGGCAACCGTGCAGCCTTGCAGCCGTGCAGCCTTGTAGCCGTTCAACCGTGCAACTGTGCAATTGTGCAACTGTGTCCGTGCAACTTGTAACCTGGGGAACCTAGGTTCCCCGGTAACCCGGTAACCTGGGGAACCTGGGTTCCCCGGTAACCCGGCAACCTGATAACCGTGATAAAAGGCAACGGCGACAAGCAGAAAAGTGACGAAAAGGAACCTCGCAAAGCGTTCGGTTCCACTCCCGTCACCTCAAAAAACCCAAAAACACCGGATCAGAGCACAGATTCTTCCGTGTCTGTCCACCGTCTGTCCAGAATGTCCTGCAATGTGATTCCGTCAAGGTACGCTGTTACCGTTTTGTACAGTCCCCGCCAAACAGGAAGCGTGAGACAGTCCCCGCTTCTTTCGCAGTCTGCGGGACACTGCCCCGCGCAGGGGACAGGGGCAAGGTTTCCCTCGGTCAGGCGCAAAATCATCCCCACGGTGTATTTGTCCGGACTTTTTGCCAGCATATACCCGCCCTGATACCCTCTGTTGGTTTTCAGAACATCGGATTTGTTCAGAATCGGAACAATCTGCTCCAGATATTTCTTTGAGATATTCTGCCGCCGGGCAATATCCTTCAAAGCAATATACCCTTCCTCCCGGTGTTCCGCCAAATCCAAAAGCATCCGAAGCGCATAGCGCCCTTTTGTTGAAATTTTCATCCCTGTACCTCTTTCCGAACCGCGCCAAGCGCCGCGCCAATCTGCACCGTGTCTCAGCGCGCATTCAGGCAACCGCTGCGGCGATTCCAACCGGAAAAGACCGCGTTTTAGATCACGGCGCCTATTTTCTCATAACCCTATAATACCATATATTTTATAGGTTTTCAAGAGAAAAACTCCCGTTTTACGCCGTTTTATTTTCAGTCCTGAAATGGAAATACGCTTCGCTCTGAAAATTTTTAAAAAATTCCCCGAAAATTTCACAATGCTCCGGTAGATTTGGCACACGATTGCCGAAAAACGGCGAATTCCTAAAAAAGAACCGAAAAAGGGGCTTTTCAAAAACAGGAAAATGTGGTATACTGAATGGTACCGGGTCGCCGTGCAATCCTACAGCCGGACTGCCGCAGCCCCGCGACCAGGTCGCCATGCAATCCTATGAAAAAGAAAGGAACGGTTTACAAGAATGGTTATCGTACCGGCAACGGAAAAGGATATTCCCTCCATCGACAAACTGCTTTATCAGGTGCACAAGGTGCACGCGGACAAACGCCCCGATCTTTTCAAACCGGGGTGCAAAAAATATGACGACGCACAGCTGTGCGCGCTCCTAAAAGATCCTTCCCGCCCTATCTTTTTGGCAAAGGAAGGGGAAACGGTTCTCGGCTACGCCTTCTGCGTGCTCACCGACGAAACCAACCCCTCCCATGTGCCCATGAAAAATCTCTACATCGACGATCTCTGCGTGGATGAAAAACAGCGCGGGAAGAAGATTGGTTCGGCGCTTTTCTCCTTCGTCCTGGACTATGCCGAAAAACAGGGCTGTCACAACCTGACGCTCAACGTCTGGGCGTGCAACGAAGGCGCCATGCGCTTCTACGAAAAATGCGGCCTGAAAGTGCAGAAATACGGCATGGAAATCGTCTTTTAAAAAACTTTTAAAGAGCGCAAAAAAAGAAGGCGTCCCTTCCCTAACGCACGGTGTTTGAAAAGGTTGTTTTCTTCTTCGGAAAACTGTAAAAAACACCGACCGCAGAAACCGGTCGATCCCCGATTTTCTCCGGCGCGGATTTTCCGCGCCGGACAGCCTGCAGACAAACCCGCTTTTCAGACGCGAAGAAAGTATCTGCTTCTTTTTTCAAAAGTTTTTGAAGGTTTTTAGGGAACTTTTCCCCTCGAATTGTCAAGTGAAGTGCAACGATTTTTTGAAAAAGACTTCCTCAGGAGATTTCCACCCGAGACATTTGCGA
>CANQNM010000024.1 GCA_947625265.1 uncultured Clostridia bacterium | reverse complement strand
AGACCGTCTGTTCCGCGCCGTCCAGTACGCTTTGATATTTCATCCGTATGCAGCGAAATCCCGACAGGAACAGCCCCAACAGCACCGCCCCGAGAAGCGCGGCGAGCACGCCCAGCGTGATCAACAGATTTCTTCGAGCGTTTAAAGACGCGCCCCTGATATCCTTTTTGTTCATTTCGGTCACATTCCTTTGTCTGACACATTTTGTCTGACAAAGACTTCCTTTCTTCATAAATCCCGGTGTGCTTCTCCCCTTTTTGCCGTTTGACGAAAGGTTTCACGCACATTTTACGGCAAAAGCCCCGATGTTTTCTACATTTTCAGCATCATTCTCAAAAAATCGTAAACTTCCGTCGCAATGCGCTCCCGGAAGAGAATCGCGGCGAGAAGCAAAACGCCCAGCACCAACGCCCCCACCGCCCAGGCCATGATGTGCATTCCTTTCTTTTCAAAACGAACGGCGGCGCGGTAACTCAGCGGTTTGGGAATGTAAAAGCGAGCCGTAGCGGGATCAAACCGTTCCCTGAAGATGGGCAACGCATGGTTTTCTCTGTCGAACTCCACTTTTTCCCCGGCTTCATACACCGTACCGACAAAAATTCCCCGTCCCCGCAATCCCGAAATAACGGTGCGTTTCCCGGCGTAGCCCAATTCCGTCAATGTCAGGGCTTTTTCAGGCGTCGTGGCGTCCTTCGCAAGGAGTACGCGCACAAAATCCCCCATCACACGCCGATCATAAATGGCGAGAATTCCCGCGATAAGAAAGCCAATATAGCCGCAGACTAGAATCATCACGAAAGTCTGCGAGGAAATGCCCGTCTGAATGCTCTGAAGAAACTGCGTAAAAAAACCTGTGTTTCCCATGTCCCTACCCTTTCCTTTCTCAATCGTCACGGAATTTTCCGATTTTTTCAGGGAACCGTTTCATACACGAAACCAACCCCTCAAAAAAACCGCAAAATCGACGTTTTGGCTGCTGTGTTCTTTCAATTTTCCCTTCCGTCGGTAAGCAAACGCAGGGATATCGCCCCAAACGGCGTTCCTGCGAAGGCGGCGGGCGTCGATGTCGGTCAGAAGACGCCCGCACCGAAGTCTCGGTTTTAAGAATCGCGGCCGCTATGAAAAGTCAACGGTTCCCCGCGCGGCGGCGCAGGGGTGAACGACTCATTTCTTTGGAAAAATCTCCGAACAGCCCAAATACCCGCGCAGGACCTCCGGTACCTCTACCGATCCGTCGGCGCGCTGGTTCTGTTCCACAAGTGCGGGCAAAATCCGGCTGGTGGCAAGACCGGAGCCATTGAGTGTGTGCAGGTACTCGATGCGCCCATCGGACCGTTTCACCCGCATCATTCCCCTGCGCGCCTGATAATCCCGGGCGTTGGACACCGAGGAAACCTCTTTGTACCCGTTCATCGAAGGGATTTGAATCTCGATATCGTAGGTGCGCGCCATAGATGCGGAACAATCCTCCGCCGCCAACTTGACCGTGCGGAAGTGGAATCCCAGTCCCTTTACCAGATTCTCCGCCTTGGTCACCAGTTCCTCAAAGGCAGCGTCTGAGTTTTCAGGTAGCGTATACTGCACCATCTCCACCTTGTTGAACTGGTGTCCCCGCACCATTCCCCGCTCGTCGGCGCGGTAACTCCCCGCCTCCCTGCGGAAACACGGCGTGTAGGAAAAATATTTTTTGGGCAAGTCCTCCTCATTGAGAAGTTCTCCCCGGTGCAGCGATACCAGCGCGGTCTCCGCCGTGGGCAGCATAAACCGCCGCCGTTCTTCCCCGGCGCTCTCCAGCCAGTACACTTCGTCGGAAAACTTGGGGAACTGTCCCGCCGTCTGCCCGCATTCATAGCCCAGCATGTGGGGAACCATGACAAACTCATATCCGTCCTTCAGGTGGGTATCAATGAAATAGTTGAGCAGCGCCCACTCCAATCTGGCGCCCATGCCCTTATATACCCAGAAACCGCTGCCCGAAAGTTTGGCCCCACGCTCATAGTCGATGAGCCCCAGGTCGGTGCACAGTTCCACGTGATCTTTCGGTTTAAAATCAAATTCGTGGGGTTTGCCGAAATAGCGCAGCGGTCGGTTGTTCTCTTTTCCCCCCGGCAGAAGATCCGGATCGGGGAGGTTGGGAAGTGTGAGCATCAGCGCGTTGTATTCTTCTTCGACTTTCTTCAGTTTTTCCCCGTCCTCCTTCACAGAATCGGCAAGTTCCTTGAGTTTTGAGAAAATCGGGGCCATGTCTTTGCCCTCTTTTTTGTATTGGGGAATCAGTTTGCTCTCCCTGTTCTGTTCCGCTTTTAGTTTTTCGCTTTTGCCGATCAGTTCCCTTCTTTCGGCGTCCAGTTCCAGAATGCGTGAAATTTCCGCCTCGGCGTCCTTTCCCTTGTTCTTCAGTCTCTGTAACACTTCCCCGGTGTGCTCTTTGATCAGTTTGATATCCAGCATATTTGTTTCTTCCTTTTGAACTTTTTGTGTCTATGTTTTCCTTTTTGTCGTAAACTTCAAGTTTTAAACTCCCAACCTCTACACGCTGTCTTCATACAGTTGGCTTCCGCACAGAGCGCCCAACAACGATTCCAGGTCTTCCCTGTCCTCGTAATACAGTTCCAGCCGTTTGGTTTTCCCCCTACCGCTGATGTTCACCCGTCTGCCAAGCAATTTTGCCGCTTTTTCACCCAACACCTTGGTATAGTTGACTTTTACGGGCGCGGATTCCGGCTGGACCTCCTCCTCGCGGCGACTGTTGATCCTTTTCACCAGCGCCTCGGTTTCCCTGACGTTCAGCCCTTTCTCCGTCACGGTTTCGGCGGCGAGCAGCAACTGGCGCTCGTCGGCAATGCCCAGAAGCGCCTTGGCGTGCCCCTCGGTGAGTTTGCCCGACGCCACCATGTCATAGCACTTCTCGGGCAGTTCCAACAGGCGCAGGCTGTTGGCCACGGCGCTTCTGCTTTTCCCCACCGCCGCCGCCACGCTTTCCTGTGTGAGTCCGTACGTTTCGCGCAACTGCCTGTAGGCCAGCGCTTCCTCGATAGGATTCAGATCTTCCCGCTGGATATTCTCGATAATGGCCAGTTCCGACGCTTTCCGATCGTCCGCAGAAAGAATCACCGCAGGAATTTCACCAAGCCCCGCCATTTTTGCCGCGCGCCAGCGGCGCTCTCCGGCGATGATCTCATAGAATCCGCCGATGGACTCCCGCACAACCACCGGCTGCAGCAGTCCGTGGGCGGCGATAGACTCCGACAGCGCCCGCAAACTCTCCGGGTCAAAATTTTTTCTCGGCTGATCCTTGCGCGGTTGGATGTCGGAAACACGGATCAACCCGTTTCCCCCGTCGGCAGGCGCGGAGTTGTCCAGAAAAACCGACTCCAGCCCCCTGCCTAAACCTGATTTTATCCTGTTTGCCATCTTTTTAAACCTTCCTCTTTTTTACCTTACCGCAAATGCGCGCCGCGTGTGTGCACGGCCTGCTTCCAAGTCCGCGTATCCCGATTCCGGCAGTTTCAGATGCGCGCCCTGCGCGTCGGTACAGTCCGGGACACGCAGTATGACGCACGGACGCGTGTGCGCACGGACGCGTGTGCGCACGGTCGCGTGTGCGCACGGACACATATGATGTACAGAGACACGTGTATGCGCGAACGTATGTACGCACGAACGTGTGTGTACACGAACGTATGTATGTACGAACGTCTGTGTGCACGCGTTCGTGCACAGACGTACATACGGACAGGCACAGCGCATGCAGACGCGATATGCCCAGGCCTTTTGACTTTCCACCGCGCTTAACAACAGGTTTGCGGCGGCACGAAAACCGTAAACCAAAAATCCCGGCGCACGCGCAGCCTGAAAACACGTCGCTTTTTCCCCGTCCAGCCCTGCGTTTTTTACAATTTTCTTCAATATTATATTATACTATGTATTTTTCCCGGCGTGCTGCCTAAACTTCTCTCATCCTTCTCAAATGCGCCGCATCAGTTCCTTGGCCGCAGATTCATATGCGGCAGCCCCCTTGCTGTTCTTATCGTAGAAACAGATGGGCACGCCATAACTTGGCGCTTCGCTGATGCGCACATTGCGGGGGATTGGCTCGGACAAAATCTTATCCGCGTAGTATTTGCGCAGTTCCCGCATAACCTGTGTGGACAGATTCAATCTTCCGTTGTACATCGTGATGAGAATTCCCGCGATTTCCAGATGCGGATTGTACAGTTCCTTGGTTTTTCGGATGGTCACCATCAACTGGGTCAAGCCCTCCAACGCAAAATATTCGCACTGCATGGGAATCACCACGCCGTCGGACGCCGCAAGTGCATTGATGGTCAGTATGCCAAGGGACGGCGGGCAGTCGATCACCACATAATCGTACGCGTCTTTCAATCGATCCAGTTCGTTTTTTAGTCGAAAGGCCCGATCAGAGAAATCCACCAGTTCAAATTCCGCTCCAGCCAGCGAAATATTGGCCGGAATGACCGAAATTCGTTCGAATGCAGTGGCATTCACCGTTTCCGCGCCGGAAACGCGTCCTACCATCAGATCATAACTGGTTGCGCGCAGATTTTTTTTGTTGATCCCGAAGCCGCTGGTCATGTTCCCCTGCGGATCGCAGTCCACCGCCAGCACGTTTTTGCCGGCGACCGACATTGCGGCCGCCACATTGATCGCAGAAGTCGTTTTTCCGATTCCGCCCTTTTGATTGGCGAAGGCGATGATTTTTCCCATTTCTGCTTTCCCTTTCCCGTTTTCACGTTCCATCTTGAGGTCAATGCCACAGCGCCTCAACGCCCGGCGTCCACAGTCGTTTTCAATCGTTTTCAATCACAGGAATTATACCAAACTTTCTGTCTCTTGTCAATGGAACGCCAGTTTTTTTCAAAAAAATCTCGCGCTTTTCGACCGTCATGCTTTTTTCGAAGCGCTTCTGCGTTTCGCATTCCCTTCCTTTGCGCGCACGACGCAGAAATCAGGCTGGAGCCGCTTTGCGGCGGTGGATTTTCATCTATACTTCGGATATACCTCAGAACAGTCCTTGTAAACACGAAAGTATTTCCTGCGGGTTTTTGTCTAGGCAAAAAACCGCCCGCCGGAGACTGCCGCGCACTCCGTTGGAGAATTACTTAGGGATTTTCGCGATGAGGAAACAACTTGCGGGCAAAACTGCGGCGACGCCCTGAGGGCAAAAACGCTCCAAGGAGCTCTCCCCACAAGCGCGTTCCTTTGTTCCCGTCTTATGATTTGCGCGCCGCACGGGTTGGGCGCCTGCGCTTTTCAAAAAAAGGCACCCGTCAGTTTCTTCCTGTACGCCCGTACACCGACATCCTCCGCCCGGATTTTTCTCTTCTTTCGCTCCAACGGACACTTTTCGCGTGTTCCACGTGAAACAGCCCCTTTGTCACCCGACAGTGCCTTCTCCGATTGCCTTTCACGGCTCCTCGATCGCATGGCAAGTCCTCCGTCCTGCCTACAGGTTCCTCGTTGTCCATTTTCAGCCTCTCCTCCATTCCCGCTTTTCCCGGAAAACAAACGCTTCTGCGCAGGTTGGCATGCGCGACCCGCCGGACGCCGCGCAAATGCCGCTTCGGCGCCGCGCTGAACGCCATTTTGGGCACGCGTTGGCCGCCGTGTCTTGTGTCGCGATGGCAACGTGTTGGCATCGCGCCGGAAACGTGTTGGCGCCGTGCTGGCACCGTGTTGTTACCGTGCTGGCGCCGCGGCGGAAACGTGTTGGTCACCGTGTGCTGCCGTGCTGCGCGGCGCATCATGTTTCTGTCAAAAAGCCGGCCGAGTCTGCGCCGCAAATTCCCCCATTTATTCTTTGCCTTTTACACACCTTTCATCTCCATGTTTCCCACGCGCATATACCTGTCGCCGTATCGCTTGCGCGAAGTTCCGCCGGATTCTTCGCCGCCTTTCTGCCATACGACGGTATAGATAGTCCCGGGTTTCCGAAGCGACCGCGCGGAGACTCCGCCTCTGTTCCACGTGGAACATATGCACCCAAGTTCCCTCAGCAGGACCGTTTCGCCGTCCGCGACAGCGGAACGCCCTGGAGAGGAAAACAGAAAGAACGGTTCGCCGCTCATGCAACCGTAAAATTGAATTTCAACGCTCCGAAGGCGATACAATTCGAAACCGTTATCCCAGTCCCGTGGAATTCAATCCCGTTTCACGGTTTCCCGACTCCCTGGTCCCACGTCCCCGATACCACGGCTCTCCGGCTCCACGTCCACGACACCACTGCTCCCCGGTACCACTGCTCTTCGGTACCGCGGCTCCCCGATACCGCGGCGTCACGGCGTTCCTGCAACCGTAAATTTGTGTTTCAACGCACAGACGCCCGTAAAATTCAATTCAGCCGCCTGAACAGCCAAAAAACTGAATGGCATCGCCAGGCGTCCGTGCGGAATCAGCCTTTCACCCACCGCAGCCGCGCACCGTGGAAAAATCGCGCCGCGCGGGGACTACGGGGACTCCTTTACCGCCGCGGAAACCGTTTTCGCCTCCCTCCTCGTTTCCTCGACGGGAGTTTTGGCGGATTTTGGCGATTCACTGCGATCACTTACAATCTGATAACTCTTCTTCGGCACCCGTATCCGCACCTCATAGAAATCGCCTAAATCCTCTTTGCGCCATTCGGCGGCGACACCGGCTTTTCGAATTCCGTTGACCATCCGTTCCACTGAATTGCACAGCGGCGTCAAATCGTTGAAAAGCATCCGCCTTTTCGGCGCCGGCGCAGGGCGCTCCCGGGCACTCACGCCGCACACTGAGGAAACGGCGGCGGCAAGCGCTCGTCTGCGCTCGCCCTCGTCCGGAATGTCCGCGATGCGCGCCAAAGTTTCGGTGGAAAGTCCCGCAGAAACCGCGAGTTTCCACTCGTCCTCCTTAAATGCGCGCAGTTTGTCCAATTTTTTGGCCCAGTCTCCGTCGAGCGAGAGGCGCGCCGCAGCACTCTCGGTGTTCAGGCAGTGTTCATCTCGCACCTGCGCCAGGTATCCCGCGTTTTCGAAGGGGGTGGTGCTCTTTTGGTGAATCCTTGCCGAAGCGGCGGCAGCCAGAACCGCCGACGCCGGCAAGTCGCAGATGATACAGGGAACTTTGGCGATTCCCAGCATTTTCAAAGCCTCCAGACGGCGCGCGCCGCTGATGAGCGTAAAAATTCCGCCGAAGGAAGAGCAATCTTTGCTCACCCGCCGCACCGTCAGGGGCTGCAGCAGACCGTTGCGGCGGATGCTGTCGCAAAGCCCCCGCAGTTCTGCCTCCGGTTCCTCCTCACGCTGAAGAGGGGAAGGGCAGATCCGTTCCACTTCGATCATATGTACCGTCAGGTGTTCCTTCATCATGCACAGTTTCAGTTCCACCTCCTCCACCGCTTCCACGCTTTGCTTTTCCTTGAGTTGCGCCGTTGCCTTTCGCTCTTTGATTTTTTTAAACACAGATAACATTTTTCTTCTCCTACTCTCCTAGGTTTTCACTATTTTTCGCTCTTTCATTTTTACAGTTGAAATCCGATTCAGACCGTTCGACTTACCGGCAAGGAGATCTCCTTTTTTTCACCTGTTTTTGTTAAATTTTACCATCGTATTTCCGCGAAAACTGTCAAAAAACACCTGTGAAGAGGAATAAATTTGTCAAAAAGGGAAGGGAAGAGCGCAAAGCGCCTTTTCAGCCACGGTCAACGCGCGCTTTGTGAAGCGCGCCGGAACAAAGACAGGACAAAACCGGGCAAAGCCGGGCAAGCCCGGGGCAAAGCCGAGCAGGGTTGGGGCAAAACCGGGCAAAGCCGAGTAAAGCCGGGTGAAAATAAAGAATAAATATTCTAAAAATTTATGCATATTCTGTCTTGCGAAACCTGATCGAACAGGTGCGGGCGAGCATCGCCGAAGAATTTTGTAGCACTGCACAAAAAACCGCGCGTAAACCGACAAAAAAAGATCAAGCGATTTGCGTTTGATCACAAGTTCCGGGCGGCCTACGATATGAGATCGCCGCCCGCACATCGACCGACCAGGGGCGGCCTTTTCCCTGGCCGGGCGGCGGAACTGTCCGGCGTTAAACCAGAGCGCGCGACGCGCATAAAAACCAAAGGGGACGGCGGTCAAAGAGGAGGGCAAAAAAACAGGAGCAAAACAGCCGGGCGGCAAGGCGCCCGTTGACCGCGCCTTGCCGCCTGATCCTATTCATTTCTTCGTCGTTGCCTTGCGCCAACAAGGCTGCCTTTGCACAGAAAATCACCTGAAAAATTCTCCCTGTTTTTTATTTTCCCAAATACCCACACATTTAAGATGCCTTCGGTCTAGTGGTGCGTACCACCGACTTTGGGGCAGCGCGCACTGTGACATTGCTTCCCGTTCGCTGTTCCTTCACCGTCCGCCCGTTCTATCCGCATTCCACCGTGCCTGATGCCCGAGGCGCTTTCATAACGGCAGAGCCGGTTTTGGTGCAGTTTCCCGCGCCGTACATGTTTTTCCTTCACATATGCGCCTTGTCGCAGCCGGCACACGCCGTAGGTACCGGACTGTCATTGCATGTCACTCAAGCATTTCGCCGCAGGCGAGCAGATCCTCCATGATGAACGGCGCTTGCACCGGATAAACCTCCTCGCGCTCAAAAAGTTCTTTCAGACGCTCGGCATGCGCGATGCTTCTGGCGACGTCTTCAAGCACGCACCGTTCCTCTCCGCACTCCACAATCATGTCCCAACATTCCGTACCCGGAGCCTCCCATGTCTTCGGCTCCCGCTTTACCAATCGACAGCACGGTTTTTCCTTCTTCGCACTTGCAAAGTTTTCGCTGTTTTCCACACATACATTTGTTCGCATTTCCATCACACTATCCGCCAACGGCGTTTTCCCTCCTTGTGACTTTTATACTTACCACGCGTGGAGCAAACCCCAATATATAGGTTTCCTCGTCAAATATTCTACCATATATTGTGGTTTTTGTAAACAGGGGATTTCTTTTGGCCGAACCTCGTTTCCCGTATGGAAAAGGGTTTTTATGTAGAGAAACGCCAGATACAGTCACAAAACAGGACTTTTTGTGCTTTTGCGCGTTCATCGTACGGCCCGTCGGTTCAATGCATGAATTGCCATAAAAAATGTATATTTATTCCTCAAGGATTTATTCCTCATGCATTCCCGCAGGGCCTCCGTGCTCCGACGGCAGATTCGTGTGATCGGCCGTCGCCGCGCCAGACCTGCGGGAGTTTACCGACCGGATCGGGGTGAAGGAAGCACAAACAGGCACGCCTGACGGGTCATACAGTCACGGGGTTCACACGCGCCTGACAGATCGGTAGATCAGGGGTCAGGCGCAGCACGCGGCGCGCAAAAGGACGACGGTTCGCCGCAGGCAGAACAGAAAAGCAAAATGCCGGCGCAAAAATCGCAGTTTCCTCAAGTTTCAGGTTTTTAGGGGATTAGGGTTCCCGAATTTCCGGTTTTTCTGATTCTTCGGGTGTCCTGACGCCTGACAAATGACATAAAAATTGCATTTTCTTCAGGTTATCTTGACAAATTTCGTAAAATGTTGTAGAAATATAAGGGACGACAGAAACAGAGTCCAAAAACGTGCGGACAGAGAAGGCCGGAAAGACCCAAACGCGTCTGCAAAAATTCCGGTTTTTCGATCTTCGCCAATTTTTGAAAGTTGAAAGGTACGGTATTCAAAATGGCAAAGGGAACATTCTTCAAAGACTTCAAGGACTTCATCACCCGCGGGAATATCATCGACATGGCCGTCGGCGTCGTCATCGGCGGATCTTTCGGAAAGATCGTCACCGGTTTGGTCAACTACATTCTCAATCCTTTTATCGGCATTTTCATGAAAAGCGGAAGTTTGGACTCCTTTAAGACCGTCATTCACGAGGCGGTGATCGAAGGGGAAACCGTGGTCACTCCGGAAGTCGCCATTCTCTGGGGCACGTGGATTCAGACCATCGTGGACTTCCTGATCACCGCGTTCTGCATCTTCCTCGTTTTGCGCGTCATTCTGAAAGCAAAGAATCTCATGGACAGGAAAAAACTCGCTGAAGCGGAAGCAAAGGCCGCCGAAGAAAGAGCAAAAGCGGAGGCCGAAGCCGAAAAAGCGAGAATCAAAGCAGAGGCCGATGCCGCGGAAAGAGCGGAGTTGAAGGCAAGCGTGCACAATCAGGAAACCCTGCTTTCTGAGATCCGGGACCTGCTGGTGCAACAAAAGAAATAAACGGCCGTGCGGTTGACGCCTCGGTCCCCCGACCGAACTTCTTTTATTGGAGGAGGGTTCCCGAAAGAATCTTTCCGAAAACCTGGTTTCTCCGAAAACCTGGTTTCTCCGAAAACCCGGTCTCTCCGAAAACCCGGTCTCTCCGAAAACCCGGTTTCAAGGAACCGGACGGCCAGGCAAGGGAGCAGCCAAGCAAAGGGAACAGCCCAAGCAGGGAAGCAGTCCAAGCAGGGAAGCATCCAAGCAGGGCGGCAGCCCAAGTAAAGGGGAGCAACCCAACAAGAGAACAACCAACAAGAGGACAACCCAACAAGAGGACAACCCAACAAGAAAGCATCCCAAACAAGAGAGCAACCCTGCCAAGGCGGCAGCCCAGGCAAAGGAGACGATGCGGGCAAGGAAACGATGCGGGCAAAGGAGACAACGATGAATGCACCCCTCTTTCCCTATTCCGACACAAACAAACGGTATCACACCTACGATTTCTATGTGAAGCGGGTTTTCGGGCGAAAATGCGCGAAAATCGGACTAAACGGGGGATTCACCTGCCCGAACAGAGACGGCTGGAAAGGCGTGGGCGGATGCACCTTCTGCGCCGACGGAGGCGGGGAATCGGAAAACGGGGGTCTGTCTCTTCACGAACAGTATGAACGGGGCAGGGAACGGGTTTTAAAAAAATGGGGCAAAACGCCCGCCATCCCCTACTTCCAATTCTACACCTCCACGTACGCGCCGCTGCCCAGACTCCGGAGCCTTTTTGAGGAGGCGCTGCATTTTGAGGACGCGGTGGGTTTGACGGTGGCTACCCGCGCCGACGCGCTGCCCAAAGACGTGTTGGACTACCTGAAAGATCTTTCGCAAAGAACGGTCCTCACCGTGGAATTGGGACTGCAAAGTATGTTTGACCAAACCGCGCGGCGGATCAACCGGGGGCACACCTTCTCCGAATTCCTGCGCGCATATGAAGAATTGAAAATCCGGGACATTTCGGTGTGCGTCCATCTGATCGACGGACTTCCCGGGGAAAACAGGGACATGATGCTCCGAAGCGCCGAAACGGTAGGGGCGCTGAAGCCCGATTTCATGAAAATCCACGCGCTTTACCTTCGGAAGGGAAGCGCGCTGTGCGACGAATACCTGCGGCGTCCTTTCCGACTTTTGGAGGCCGGGGAGTATGTGGAAATTCTCGCGGACCAAATTGAGCGAATTCCGCCCGAAACGGTGATCGAACGGCTCACAGGCGATCCCGTTCGGTCGCAGTTGGTAGCGCCGCTCTGGGTTTCGGATAAGAAAAAAATTCTTGCGGCGCTCGACCGCACTCTTGAACAAAGGAACAGTTATCAGGGAATTCGCTTGTCAAATCCTGAAACGGCGACAGGTTTTCCCGCATCGAATATCGAATATTGAAAAACGAAAAATTTCAGTCTCCCCTTGAAATTGTAAAGTTTTTCGTATATAATAGTGGGTGTCTGCGATCCGCATACCCGCCCTTGACCTTGACACAGGAAAGGGCTTTTCATCGAATTTTTACAGATTTTATAAATTTTATAAATTCAAAGGAAAAGAGGTATATCGACCATGGCTGCCATTCAAACAAAGGATATCCGGAACATTTGCTTTTTAGGGCACGGCGGAAGCGGCAAAACGTCGCTGGCCGAGGCGATGCTCTATATGAACAAGGCAACCGACAGGCTGGGTGCGCCCTCCGCCGGCAACACCGTTTGCGACTATGATCCCGAAGAAATCAAAAGGGGATTCACCATTTCCGCAGCGTGCGCCAATTTCTCCTACAAGGGGATCAAAATCAATATCATTGACACTCCCGGATTTCTTGAGTTTGTGGGGGAAGTGCTCACCGGGCTGCGGGTCGCCGGAAGCGCCGTGATCACCGTCGATGCCAAATCGGGCATTCAAGTGGGTACCGAACTGGCTTTCGAAAACACCTCCCACGCCAAATGCCCCAGGGCATTCTTCGTCAACAAGTGCGATGATCCCGACGCACAGTTCGACCGGGTTTTGGAATCCCTTATCTCGACCTTCGGCTCCTCCGTGTGCCCTCTGGTGATCCCCGCTTCCCATTCCGGGGCATTCATCAACCTTCTGGATCTGAAAAAATATGTATACGACGCCAAGGGCAACCATCAGGAGGGAGAAATCAACCCTGAGTATATGCCCACCGTGGAATCCTACAGAGAAAAACTCTTTGAAGCCATCGCATCCACCGACGAGGAACTGATGATGAAATACTTCGACGGCGAGGAAATCACCGTGGAGGAGGCAAAGAAAGCCATCCATCAGGGCGTTTCCGACGGTTCCATCATTCCCGTGTTCTCAGGGTCCGCCACCAAACTGTGGGGCGTGGATTCGCTTGTGGACATCATTGCCGATTCCTTCCCCAATCCCACCACCAAGGGCAGCGAACGGGTAATTGTGGACGGCAAGGAAGAGAAGCGGCCGATTCGTACCGAGGGCGCGCCGGAACTGTTTATTTTCAAAACCACTGTCGATCAGTTCGGCAGAACCTCTTATTTCAAAGTCATGGCGGGAGAACTCACCGCGGGCGCCATTCTGAAAAACAACCACAGCGGCGTGTCCGAGAAGATGGCCCATTTCTACACGGTGATGGGTAAAAAGACCACCGAAGTGCCCGCGCTTGCCTGCGGCGATATCGGCGCGATCACGAAACTCGCGGGAACCGGAACGGGCGACACGCTTTCCGAAAACGGCGACGTGGAATACGTGGGCGTGGCCTATCCCGAACCTTTCTATACCATGGCGGTGGCGCCCAAGAACAAAGGGGACGAGGACAAGGTGGCGCAGGGCATCAACCGTCTCCTTGACGAGGACAAAACCCTCCGTTTTGAGAACAACCCCGAAACCAAACAGCTGCTGCTCTCCGCCATGGGCAACATGCAGATCGACATCGCGCTCTCAAAGTTGAAGAGCCGCAACGGACTGGAAGTGGTTTTGTCAGCGCCTCGCATCGCCTACAGGGAAACCATCAAGGGCAGAAGCGACGTACAGGGCAAGCACAAGAAACAGTCTGGAGGCCACGGACAGTACGGCGACGTAAAAATCCGCTTTTCTCCCGGCGAGGGCGAGGGATTAACCTTCACCCAAAGCGTTGTGGGCGGTGCTGTGCCCAAGAACTATTTTCCCGCTATTGAAAAAGGACTGTTGGAAGCGATGCAGAAAGGCGTCCTCGCAGGGTATCCGGTGGTCGGACTGGCGGCCGATCTTTACGACGGATCCTACCACGATGTGGACTCCAACGAACTGTCCTTCAAGATGGCCGCGTCCCTCGCGTACAAAGCGGGACTGCCGCTTGCCAAACCCGTGTTGCTTGAGCCGTTGGGAGAATTGAAGGTGACCATTCCCGACAGCATGGTGGGCGACGTTATGGGGGACATCAACAGCAAGCGCAGAGGATCGGTTCTGGGAATGAACCCCGCCGAGGGAAAACCCGGTTACACCACCATCGATGCGGAAGTCCCCAAGGCGACGATGGTGGAGTACACCATTGACCTGCGCGCCATGACCCAGGGAAAAGGCGTGTACACCTTCTACTTCACCAGATACGAAGAGGTGCCGGGAACGGAAGCCCAGAAGATCATCGCCGAGGCAAAGGCGCTGGCGGCCGAGGAAGATTGATTCGAAATTGAATTTCCTTCTGTTTTGGGGAAAACTTTTCTAAAAAGTTTTCCCCAAATCCTTTAGGAACGCTCTCTTGCGTTTTTGCCTGTCGGTATTTCACCGTTTGTCAAAAAATTCTTTTGCTTTTTGAAAGCGGCCGCAGGACAGCCTTCTTCGGCGCCCCGCGGACAGGGTCGAGATGCAATGTCAACCATTGATACGGGGATACGGGCGACCGCCCTCTCATCCGAAAAAGGCCCCGATCCCCAAATCGAAAAACAAAAATGAAAGGCGGTTTTAACATGTTTGAAACCATCTACACCATTCCGCTCAACGAAGCCTTCGACGCCTCCTCAAAGGAGGGCAGGGGCTGCCCGTTCTGTCGGCTCTACGCAAAATTCGAAAACGACGAAACGGATCTCATCTTGGGCGGGTCCATGATGGAACCCGACGTGCGCATAAAAACCAACCGGCAGGGCTTTTGCCGCCGCCACTATGAGGGACTGTTGGCGAAAAAAAACCGTCTGGGACTGGCGTTGATTCTTCAAAGTCATCTGGACGAACTGCGCGGGGAAGTGGAAAACCGACTGACCGACGCCATAAAAGGGCCGGGCTCCGCCGCCCTCGCCCGTCTGGAAAAACTGCAAAGAACCTGCTATCTGTGCGCACGCATCAATTTTTCCTTTGGGAAAGCGCTGGAAAACGCCGTCCTTCTCTGGGAAAAGGAACCGGCGTTCCGAAAAAAAATCGAAAATCAGCCCTGTTTCTGTCTGCCCCATTTCGAGGCGTATGCCCGCGCGGGAAAAAGACAACTGAAAAAAAGAGAGTTCGATCTCTTCTACAAACAACTTTCGGCGCCGATGCTCTCCTATTTCGACAGCCTTCGCGACGACATTTCTCTTTTTTGTAAAAAATTTGACTACCGTTTTGATGACCTGCCCTGGGGCACTTCCAAAGATTCGGTGGATCGCGCGGTGCTCTTTCTCAGCGCTCCCGCCGACCGGGGGGATTCAGGGAAATCTGTTTAAAGAGTTTGCCCTGCATTCTTCCACTTTTCCGTCAAACTGATATGCACCCCAAAGGTTAGACACTTTTGGCAGTGCATATCAGTCTTTTTTGGGGCTTTTCGGAAAAATCCCCCTAAATGGGGCGCGGGGCAAAGCCCCGCATAAGACTTTGTCTTCACTTTGTGGGGGCTTTTTGAAAAAAGCCTCCCAATCCCCCCAAAAACTTCTTTTGCGGAATTCCGGTTTCGCCGTCAAGAAAAGAAGTTCTTGACCTTTTCGCTTAGCCCTCCGCAAGCGCGAGCGCTTCGTCCAACGCCTCCGAAAGAATCTCCGAAAGCGTTTTTACCGCGGCGTCTGCCTCCTTGATGGAGACAAAAAAACTTTTCCCGTTTTCAAGAACTCTTCGCAGCGCGGCGGGCAGTTCCGTGATCCCGGCATTTTCAAGAACATCATAGACCAGCGTCGAGGAATCCACCACCATGGGAACCCCGACGGCAATCACCGGTACGCCCAAACTCTCTTCGTTCAATCCCGGTCGGTCGTTCCCGACGCCCGACCCCGGATGAATTCCCTTGTCGCAGAGTTGAACGGTTGTTGCAAGCCGCTCTGTGGATCTTGCCGCCAAAGCGTCCACCGCGATGATCGCCCGGGGCTTCAGTTGTCTGACCACGGCTTTTACCGTCTCGGCGCTTTCCATTCCGGTGTCGCCCAGCACGCCTGGCGTTATCGCCGCGACACTCCGGTGACGCAGACTTTCAAACAGCGGCCGATCCATAGAGGCGAGATGCCTTGTGACGGTGATTTGATCCACCGTGCTCGGTCCCACCGCATCGGCGGTCATTTTCCGGTTTCCCAATCCCACCGCCAGCACGCAGCGCTCTTCTTCTCGCTGCTTCTTTTTCAATTCCGACGCGTCAAATTCCGATCCCTCCAAAGAAGCCGACCAATCCTCTCCCGGATTCCCAGTTGGATTCCCGGTCGATTCCCCGGACGGGATCTCCGGTTTCTTTTCGAAAACGGGCGCAAGCATCCGGGACAATTCCCCGGCAATGGCGTCTACCGCTTCCCGGTGTTCGGTTTCATCCATCAACCAGGGTTTTCCAAAAGAAAGGGTCGCGTAGTTCCCCTTTGAACGCTTCAGAAGCGCGGCTCCCTCGTCGCTTTCGATAAACAGTCTGGTGACCAGCGTTTTCCCCTTTCGCTCCTCTTCAAAACGGACGCCCCGGAGTTTTTCCTCTTTTCCTCCCTCTCTGAGCGCCTTTTCCTCCTCGACCACCAGATCCGTGCGCAAAAATTCTTTTCCTTCAAGCATTTTCAATTCTTTCCTTTCCCCATTGCCTTGCGGCAAATTCGGCGCAGTTTTTCCTTCGAATATCCGTCCGCCAAGCGAATCTCGCAGTTTGAAACACCCCCGCCTCTCCTGTCGCCGCACAAACTCCTCTTTCGCCGCGCCTTTTCAAGAGTTGCCGCACTCTCTTAAACTGTTGCGCCCTCCCAAGAGCCGCCGCGCCCTCCTGATAGCCGCCGCGCCGCCCGAGAGCCGCCGCGCCCTCCCGAAAGCCGCCGCGCCGCCCGAGAGCCGTCGCACCCTCCCGAGAGCCATCGCACCTTCCCGAAAGTCGCGAAAAAATTTTCCCGTTCCCCAAAGATTTTTTATCTAACGATTCATTTTACCGCCGTTCATCATTTCTTCGTTTTTTCGATGGGTTTCACAAAAAAATATTTGTGCAAAACAGAGAATTTTAAGCACATTTTTTGTGCAATCCGCCAAAAAACAAAAATAAATGCGAACAAGGAAAAATAACCATTGCGCAAAAATAAAAAAGATGGTATAATGTAGGGGTAAACGTGGCGTATGGCGCCTACCTTTTTGTTGTTTTAGGGGGTATCCTTGATGAAGCGAGTTCTTGCATTTATTCTCACCGCGGTGTTCCTCTGTTTTTCGCTGAGCAGTTGCACCGTATACTATAGTCTTTTCGGCATTGACCAAAACTATACCGGGCCTCTGGTCTACGCATATTTTTCCGATATGCCCACGACCTTTGATCCGCTCTACGCCTATCTTGACGACTCGGCCTCCTTCGTCATGTCTCTGATCTATGAGGGGCTGTACAAGTACAACAGCGACGGAAAAGTGGTCAAGGGGCTTGCAAAGAGTTACAAAAAGACGCTTTGGAACGAAACCACGGGAGAATTCCAAATTGAGATCACCGTCAAAAACACCGTCTGGAGCGACCAGACCGCGCTGAGTGCCGACGATTTCATTTATGCCTGGAGGAGAATTCTCGATCCGGGAACCTCGTCTTCGGCGGCGGTATTGCTGTATGACATCAAGAATGCCCGGAAAGTGAAGAACGCGGAGGACAATCTCACAAAATTCGACTTTGGCGCAACTGCCGTAGGCACCAACATTCTGCGCATCGACTTTGAGCCCATTGCTCTGGAAGACGGGACCTACAGGGAGCCGGATCTTGACGCATTTTTCGCAAAACTCGCTAGCCCCGTACTTGTTCCCCTGCGTTCCGACGCCGTTGCCAAACTTTCGGACTGGGGCTCCACCAACGCCACCGTACCCGCGAGCGGCCCCTTCTACCTGAAGAGTTTCACGCCCAACGGCACCATGCGCATTGAGCGCAACAGATTCTATCTGCGCGATCAGGAAATAGATCCCATCAACAAGTATGTGGAACCTTACGGCTTCGTGGTATCCTTCTCCCCCAACGACACTCAAACCGACGAGCAAGGCAACCAGATCATTCTGAAAACCTATGAATCCGCCGCCATTCGCGCGCTGGAGAAGTATAAGATTGGGGAACTGGACTATATGAGTTATCTGCCCCTGAGCGTCAGGGAACAGTATAAGGATCAGGTGTCTCTGTACGACACGCTGTTCACGCACACCTACTACTTCAACACCGAAAATCCGTTGTTTGCAAAGCCAGAGGTTCGCCAGGCGCTTTCTCTCGCCATAGATCGCAGCGAACTTGCCAATCGGTTGGTCTTCGCCAAAGCGGCCACCACGATTGTAGGCAGCAAAGTCTTTGAAAACGGGTACTCGAAAAAGAAAGACTATTTCAACGATCATTCTGAAAAGATCATCTCCGAAAGCGCCGACATGCAGAAAGCCAAATCCCTGCTCTCCTCCGCCGGCGTGAGCGGCGGCAGTTTCACCATCACTGTGCGCAGCGGCGACGAGACGGGCGCGGCGGTTGCCGAATACTGCAAAGACGCCTGGGAGAACTTGGGCTTCAGCGTGAGCATCCGGGCTTTGGGCACGTACTCATATCAGGAAAACTACTATGACGGCGTGGTAGACGTTTTCAACGAATGCTATAAGGCCGGCGGAAAGGATTTCACCATTGATCTTGAAGGGAAGACTCAGTACACCGGCGTAGCGGGCGAAGTGATCAAGGGATTTGACGTAATCGCCGTCGATCTCTATCAGAACAGCACCGACGCTTTCTCGACGCTCGCTCCATTCTCCAAATATTTTTCGGGCGGATATATTGATCTGTCGGTGGTGCAGGGCGACTACGAACCGGTTCTCCCGATTACGGGGTATGACAGCGCAGCGTACAATGCCGCTATTGACGCCGCGTTCAACACCGTTGATCCTGCCGTGCGTGCGGAAAAACTTCATGAAGCGGAAACCATTCTGATGACCGATCTGCCTGTGATGCCTCTGATCACCTATCAGACGTCGGTTATGAAGATCTCCAATCTGAAGAATATTTCCTACGGGTTCGGCGCATGTCCTGATTTCCTTGATCTGAAATATTCAGACTATAAAGAAAGAACCGAGTAAGTTCCCTTTCCGGCGGCACAGCCGCGTATCTTCGGGGGGGCCTTGGTTTCGTTCAAATTTCATGCAAATGAGAAATTCCCGGAGAAAGAATTTCGAAAAATCCCGAAATTCTTTCTCCGGGAGCGCTTTTTTCGCAAAACCGGGGCACGCCCCGAGAACCGACGGCGGCCCCACAAACCGCAAACCTCTAACCTCAAACCGGAAAGAAGGATTTCTATGCAGTATCAATTCAAAGATCAAAACGATATCAAAATTTTTATCCTGTTCCTTTTAAAGAACGTGGGCAGGCCCCTGACCTATTTCGAACTCAACGACGTGGTGGTTCAGGACGGTCTGGTCAGTTGCATCGACTTTGCCGAATGCCTGGGAAAACTTCAGGACACCGACAACGTGCTCACCGTGGAAACCGAAAAAGGGCTGACCTATGAAATCACCGAACAGGGAAAAAGGGTGGCCGACACACTGGAAAGCGAGATTCTCGGGTATATCCGCACCAGAAGTTTGAAAAGCGCCATGCGCTATCTGTCTTTCAAAGAGCGGGGAATCCGCATCGCCGTGACGACTTCTCCCCGTCCTGACGCACGCATCGACATGATCTTTGCCATCAAGGAAAAGGATGAACCGCAAATGGAACTGAAAATCATTGCCGACAACGAATATCAGGCGAGGCAGATGAGTTATCACTTTCAGGAACAGCCGGAAACCGTTTTCCGCTCTATCCTCTCGCTGTTGGCGGGAGACGCAAACTACCTGTTAAAATAGGCAGGCAATCTTTCAACATTTTTTTAAAAGTGAAAAAAATTTGTAAAAAGCGATTGACTATTTCAAAAAAGTATGTTATAGTGCAGATGTATCGCAATGAACAGGTGAGGGGAGCGGTTTTTGGCGGAAGCGCAAGAAATAAATTTATTGGTTGAACAAGTAAAAAAAGGAAGCAATTTTGCTTTTAAATCGCTGACGGAACTGTTTCAGCCGTTGATTCTCAGCATGACGGAACGGTTTTCGGATCACGCACTTCCGGCGGCGAACGCTGAGAGAGAGGATTGGGTGCAGGAAGCGACCATCGCTCTCTACAAAGCCGCACTGCGGTATGACACCGGGCAAAACAACGTTACTTTTGGACTGTACGCAAAAATCTGTATACGGAACCGTTTGGTGTCCGTGAAACGTCACATGTCGCGCAAAAAGCGAAAAACGCGCAGAAATTCCCCCGGATATTTTTCCGCAAGTGAGCGATCCCGTTTGTTTCCCGCTCTTCCGGATCTTTCAGGCGTCTCCGACGCGGCGGCCCGCGCACGGTTATCCGCCGTCGAATTCACCGTTTTAAAGTTGTATCTGTCGGGAATGCGTTATAAGGAAATTGCAGATCATCTTGGTTGCGACGTCAAATCGGTGGACAACGCCCTGACTCGCGCAAAAAAGAAACTGAAAGCCCGGATTACACCGGAATCGGAACATGATTTATAGGGCGATTGCCCATATAAATATATATTGCGGAGTCTGTCTCCACACCTATATGCCCGTGTAGCTTAAGCAAAGAGCGTTGTGACCGTTGTTTCAAAGGTGACGGTGCAAGTCCGTCCTTGGGTAAAACTATATTTTCGCAAAGCGAGGAAAAAACATGTACGAAGACATCAAACTGATTTGCAAGGAATGCGGTGAAGAGTTTGTTTTCTCTGCGGGGGAGCAGGAGTTCTATGCGGAAAAAGGCTTTAAGAATCAGCCTAAACTGTGCAAGAACTGCCGTGCCGCCAAGAAGAGCGCAGGCCAGTCCAAGAGAGAATTGTTCACCTGTGTTTGCGCGAACTGCGGTGGAGAAGCAAAGGTACCTTTCCAGCCTTCCAATGACAAACCCGTTTATTGCAGTGCCTGCTACGCGGCAATGCGTCAGGGCTAATTCACCAGGGCAAATCACACGCAAAGAACAAACAACCGACGGATTTCTGTCGGTTGTTGTTTTTCCCGTCCGTTTTTCAGGAAAGGGGGGGAAAGGGGCAAAGTTCCGTGCACCGGAGCGCCGCCGAGCGGGCCGCGCAGACTGCACGAACCGGGTCAAACGCGCGCATATTCCCCCTTTCCTTCATGCCGGGAGTCGAACCGGAGTTCGTTCGCGGCGGTGGGTTTTCGCCCATGCGGAAAAAATCCTTGAAAATACAAAAAGTATCAGAGTGAAGACAAAGTCTTTGCGGGGCTTTGCCCCGCACCCCATTTAGGGGGATTTTTCCGAAAAGTCCCCTCAGAGTGTAGACAAAGTCTTTGCGGGGCTTTGCCCCGCACCCCATTTAGGGGACTTTTTGAAAAAAGTCCCCTAAAAACCTTCAAAAACTTTTGAAAAAAGAGGTCGATACTTTTTTCACCTTTTGAAAAGTGGGTTTATCTGCGGGCTGAAGTATTTTTTTCAGTCCTTTTCCTGCCAAGATCAAAGTCCGTATACCGGAAACTGCCGCGCACTTCAAAAGGAGAATTTTTCAGGTGATTTTCTGTGCGGAGGCGGCCCTGTTGGCGCAAGGCAACGACGAAGATCGGAAAATGCGGAATGCTCACATGGAGCGGCCTCAGTTCAACTCCCGACGCCATAAAAAGGACAGAAAAAACGCCGAACTGAAACTCGGCGGTAAAAAACCGCCGGCAAAACGGAGGATGACGTGAAACATAACGCTTTATCTATACCCTCTTCTTCACCTTCCCCTTTGTCCTCGCTTTCCCACCCGTCCCTATTTTCCTCTTCGTCCTATGATTTCGGAAACTGCACGCTCTGCCCCAGAGCCTGCGGCGCGAACCGTCTGGCGCGCGAGGGATTCTGCGGTGTGGGCGCGGAACTGAAGATCGCCCGCGCCGCGCTGCATTTTTGGGAGGAACCTTGCATTTCGGGCAAAGAGGGATCGGGCGCAATATTCTTTTCCGGTTGTCCTCTTGGCTGTGTTTTTTGCCAAAACCGGGAAATTCGGTCGGGGAAAGTGGGAAAAACCGTTTCTGTTGAGCGTCTTCGGGAAATTTGTTTCGAATTGAAAGCGCAGGGCGCAAACAACATCAATCTGGTCACGCCCATGCATTTCGCCCCACAGATTCGCGAAGCGCTGTTGCCTATAAAAAAAGAACTGGCGCTGCCCATCGTCGTTAACACCGGGGGGTATGACAGCGCCATGCAGTTGGATTTTTTCAAGGGGCTTGCCG
>CANQNM010000023.1 GCA_947625265.1 uncultured Clostridia bacterium | reverse complement strand
GACCACGACGGTCAGTCCGATATTTCTTCTCGCCGCGTGAATCAGGTGGTTGCCGCCGATGGCGGAAGCGTCGCCGTCGCCGGTGATCACGATGACTTCCAGTTCCGGATTTGCCATTTTGATACCTGTGGCAAAAGCGATGGCTCTGCCGTGGGTGGTGTGGATGGTATTGAAATCCATATACCCCGCGGCTCTGGAAGAACAGCCGATGCCGGAAACGATGACTACTTTTTTCTTATCCAGTCCCAGGTTTTCAATCGCCTGAGCGACGTTCCTCATAAGGATCCCGTTACCGCAGCCGGGACACCAGATATGAGGAAGTTTTTCATTTCTCATATATTTGTCAATCAATTGACTTGCCATATTTAAGACCATTCCTTTCTTTGTCCGGAAAGCGCCTTCAAATCCGAATGGAACACTCAACATTCAAAACCGAGAGGCGGGATTTTGGGACGTTAAACCTCAAGCATGTCCTCTATTTCGTCGGGGAGGATCACCGTGCCGTTGATTTTTCCGACGAAATCCACTTTGCATCTTCCGGCGGAGACTCTCTGAACCTCCCGGAGCATCTGTCCGTCGTTGTGCTCCACCATGAGAATTCTCTTCACCTTTCCTGCCAGTCTATTCAGTTCCCTGTCGGGGAAGGGCCAGACGGTGATCGGCCGGAACATGCCTACGCTGCGACCCTTTGCCCGCGCGGCGTCCACCGCTTCTTTGACGGCTCTTGCCGTTCCACCAAAACAGACCACCAATGTGTCCGCGTCCTCGGTGAGATATTCTTCCGATTTCACAATGTCGTCATAGTTGGAGTTGATCTTGTCGAGCAGTCGCCGTACCAAGCGCTGCGCCGTGGCGTTGGAATTGGTGGGGAATCCCTCCTCGTCGTGGATCAGCCCGGTGATATTGTAAAACTCGCCCTGTCCGAAGGGTTTCATGCCGGGTACCCATTTTCCGTCGGGAATGTGGTAGGGGTGTTTCAGGCACATCTCATCGTCATAAACGGGACGGTTGACAATTTCCAACTCGGAGGGGATCTCAATGCCCTCCCGCAAATGTCCGATGATTTCGTCCATCAGCAGGATTACCGGCGTGCGGTATTTTTCGGAAAGATTGAAGGCTCTGACGGCCAGCGTGTAGCATTCCAGCACGGATGAGGGGCTGAGGGCTATGATAGGATGGTCGCCGTGAGTTCCCCAACGCGCCTGCATATAGTCTCCCTGCGAGGGGGAGGTGGGCAGACCTGTGGAGGGGCCGCTGCGCTGAACGTTGACGATGACGCAGGGAATCTCCGCAAGGCAGGCATAGCCGATGTTCTCCTGTTTCAGCGAGAAACCGGGACCGGAAGTGGCGGTCATCGCCTTCACTCCGGCGGCGGAAGCGCCGATCACTGCCGCCATGCTCGCGAGTTCATCCTCCATTTGAATGAAATGACCGTCCACCAGAGGAAGTTTCAATGCGGACTGTTCGGCAATTTCAGTGGAGGGGGTGATGGGATACCCGGCGAAGAGCCGCATGCCCGCCGCGATCGCTCCTTCGACCACAGCTTCGTTTCCCTGAAGCAAAACTCTTTTTCTTGTGCTCATTGCTCAGTCCTCCTTCTCCTTTGCTGTTTCGATATAAATCGCATAATCCGGGCAGCGCAGTTCGCACTGTCCGCAAAGGATGCAGGCGCCGTTTTCCTTTAGCCGCACCTTTTCCTCAACAATTTCCAACGCCCCCTTTGGACAGAAAGCGGCGCAGATTCCGCAGCCTTTGCACCATAAGGTGTTGATGATCAGTTTTTTTGACGCATCCATGCAGTGTATGTACCCCTCGCTTTGCAAAAAAATGGCGGAAAAGACACTGCGCAACGCGATATGATCGACTTTTGCAAGCAGCACTCCTCCGTGTGAATATAAAATTACTGTATATGTATTATAAATCATACAGGGAAACTTGTCAAGGGTGATTTTTTAAAAAACGGTTGCGCGCACTAAAAAGTTTCGCCGTTCCTGTGTTTGGTTCCTTCCCATTTCTTTTGCTAGGTTTCAACAGTTTAAGGTGACGGGATTTAGGACGAAGTCGCTTTACGTGAGCCATCTTCCGCACTTTTCCGATCTTCGCCGTTGCCCTGCACCGGCAAGGCTGATTTCGCACAGAAAATCACCTGAAAAAATCTCCCTGTGGAGTACGGGCAATTTCCGGCGGACGGATTTTTTGTCAAGGAAAAAAAGCCCTTGAAAATACTTTTCTGTATTTTCAAGGGCTTTCTTGCCGCATGGGCGAAAATCCGCCGCTAACCGGCTCGGGTTTGACTCCCGGCATCTTAAAAAAAGATAGGTTAAAAGAATTTGTTGAAACCAATCGGAAATTTTTCATTGGTACTTTGAAATTCACGGCACAAGGGTCAAAAAAGAGGACAGGCGTTTCTTTATGGAGTTTACGGAAAAGCAGGGTATATGCAGCATACCTTTTTGAAGATTTATGGTATGAAAAATCTTTGTTCTATTGCGTGGGTAGCAGACGGTATCTCGCATGAAGTATCTTGATGAATCAAATTCCGCTCCGTCTGATCGCACGAAATCTTCTCATTCCCAAAATATGAGGAATGAAAAAATAAAAACCGTGGTTTCATTCTTACCTTTTTGCGTAAAACTCTTGAAAGTCTCTCGCGGCTGTGTGTCTATTCTTTTGGTACTTTTGATTTTACAGACGGTTTATGGAGAATTTCACACCGGTTGACATTGAGTTCGGTTTCATGACTCTCTAAGGTTTTCCTGTCTGTCTCGCGGCGGTATACAACTGCCGTCTGAAAGATCTTTCCGTCTCGTTTCACATAGGAAACCGAGGAATTGAAAACGGTATAATCGGTTTCTATGGGGTTTCCGGAAAGAAGTTTTCCGTACATATGCTGCTCGTCGAAGGAGATTTCGATCTCAAAAATTTCCTTCGTGTCATTGCGAACCTTCAAATCCAACCATCCCTCACTTACCGCCGCGTCAACCCCACAAGGCAGGTTCTCCCCGTAGGGTAGGTTCTCCCCGCAGGGCAGGTTCTCCCCACAGGGCAGATTTTCCCCGCAGGGCAGGTTTTCCCCGCAGGGCAGGTTCTCCCCGCAGGGTAGGTTCTCCCCACAGGGTAGGTTCTCCCCGCAGGGCAGGTTTTCCCCGCAGGGTAGGTTCTCCCCGCAGGGTAGGTTCTCCCCGCAGGGCAGGTTCTCCCCGCAGGGTAGATTCTCCCCATAAGGCCGGCTTTTTATTGAGGGAAGAAAGAGAACGGAGTGTCCGTGTCTTTCCAAAATCGTCATGGGGGAGTGCAAAAACATCCAAAAAAGCAGTCCGCTCAGTTGACAGAGTCCTCCCCCGTAGGAACTTTCTGCTTTTCCGTTTGAGAAATTCAGGGCCTTTTTGTACGGTTCTTTTCGGTCGGCATATCGTACAAGCTGCCAGAAGGAAAAGGTTTCGCCCGGCGTGATAAGAAGGTGGTTGACGGTTTGGGAAGCGAGTCTCAGATTGTGTACCTTATTGATCTGAAAGCATAGATCAAGGCCGCTGTTCTGGTTCAGAAGTGGCGAGGATGTTTCGAAAACCGTATATGGCAGCCGATCCTTTGCAATTTTTTTGGAATATCGGTTTGGATCAAATCGCATTTTTATGTAGAACAGTTTTTTTCTCTGCCATCGGCGCAGTGGGAGAAGAGCAGGGAATATCTGAGTGATTCTTTTTCTTGCCATGAAATTTTGCCCCGTATGAAACTTCCTTTCCTTGCAGTGAAGGCGCTTAAAGACAGAGATTTTCCAAAGAATTGTACCGATATCCCACAGCGAGTGTTTTTTTACATTCTGCCGCTGAACTCTTTTGATTCCAAAAGAAAACCTTAGAAAGTGGTGTCACGTCCTTTTGTCTGAAAACGCCGGTTTGCCGGCGTGCGTTTTTTATGACCGAAAAAACTCCCGTTCCGGCAAGGGCATTGTACCAGAAACGGGAGAACGATATATCTGTTTTTTCTGAGAGAATTCTTTATTTTTTCCTTTAAGATTCTTACAATTTTCTAAAGGTGCGGAAGCGTAACCTGAAATTCAATCCATTGGTTCTGACTTGCGGCGGAAATTTTTCCTCCGTGCAGTTCCACAATCTGTTTTGCAATAGCAAGTCCCAGACCTGCCCCGCCGGTTTGGGTGCTTCGGGCGGCGTCAAGGCGGTAAAACTGTTCAAAAAGTCTTTTGAGTTTTTCTTTCGGAACGGTGTCTCCACTATTTTTGAAAAAGACGTTCACACCACCCTCAAATTCTTCCACCCGGACTTGAATTTCGGAATTTTCATAACTGTAAAGAACGGCGTTACGCAGGAGGTTGTCGAACACCCGCTGCAATTTGTCCGCATCGCATTTCAGCATGATGTTTTCTTTTGCATCCAGACGGCAGATAAGATTTTTTTCTTTAAGCAGGGGGTTAAATTCAAAAATAACCTGTTCTAATAGGCGCGTGAGATTGATTCTGCTTCTGGATAAAGAGATGTCTGATAGGTTGAACCGTGCGATTTCAAAAAATTCGTTGATCAGATCTTCCAGACGCTGCGCTTTGTCAAGGGAAATGGAGAGATACTTTTTTTGTAACTCTTCCGGAATTTGCCGTTCATCCCGCAACAGTGTGAGATAACCGATTACCGAGGCAAGTGGGGTTTTCAAATCATGAGCAAGGTACATGATGAGTTCGTTTTTTCGTTTCACCGTTTCATTTGCAATATCCGCGTTTCGCAGCGCCCGTTCTCTTGCCAAATTCAATTCATTTTCGACGTCGTTCAGTTCGGACGGCAATTTGATGGGATGATCCTCCGGATGTGAAAGGCTTTTGGCGGCGTCGATCATGCTGTCCAAGTACCGCAGAGGCCTTCTGATTGCGGCAAATGTGAGAATCAGTACTCCGCCAATAAGTGTAAGAATGATAAGTAGAGGCGATAACATCTCCATGAATTTCAGGAAGATGTACAGTGGATCGCCTGGCTGCCAGACAAATCTTGTACATATAAACCATAAAAGAAAAAATCCGCCAATTACAAGGAGCAGCAATGCCACGCAGGAGAGGACATATCGAATCATGATGCGGTTGGATATTTGTGAGTAATTTCTTTTTCTATTTCTATTGGTATTCAATGGTGTATCCGACTCCCCACACGGTTTTTATAAATTTCGGCTTTTTGGCGGATTCGTTCAACTTTTTCCGTAAACGTTCGATGTGTGCCATCACAGTGTTGTTGCTGGTGTAAAAATATTTTTCATTCCATACCGCTTCAAACAGTTCTTCCGAGGAAACGACTTTGCCCTGCATTTCGCAAAGGTACCACAGCAGTGAGAACTCAATGGGCGTCAGGGACAGTTCCGTTCCGTACAAGAAACACCTGTGACTGTCCTTGTTGATTACCAATCCCCGGATATCATGTTCGTTGGTCTTTCGGATTTTCTCCGGTCGGTTGTACAGTTGGCATCGGCGCAGCTGCGTTTTCACCCTTGCGACCACTTCCGGAGGGCTGAAAGGTTTGGTGATGTAATCGTCCGCTCCGACGGTTAATCCAAGAATCTTATCGCCGTCGGTAATTTTTGCCGTGAGCATGATTATGGGGAAAAAATATTTTTCACGGATCCTGCGGCATAACTGGAATCCGTCGATGTCCGGAAGCATCACGTCCAGAATGGCAAGATCCGGAGACATCTGTTCGACGCAGTGAAGCGCGTCCCAACCGTTGTAACATTTGTGCACCGTATAGCCGTCGTTTTTCAAACAGATTTCCAAGAGATCCGCGATCTCCTTCTCATCATCGACCACCAGAATGTGTTCATTCATTTGCGGAATCCTGACTTTCCCTTATTTATAGGCTTTCAGTTTTGAATCTTTGGTCAATTTCCAAAAAGTCTGAGGAATCCTGTTTCAGACTCCGCCGGAGATTTTCAATATTCAAAAAGTCCGTCGCCCGAGACGTCGGAACGAAGAATGCCCGGGTTGAGCGTGTCGATTCTTCTGCCATTGAAAAGAAGGGACAGCGTGCTCCCCTCAATGTACCAGCCGTCGCATAGAGCGGAAGTTTCCAGAATTCCGAAGTCCGGATCGTCTCCGCATTCGAGGTTTCGTTTTACCCAATTGACAGTCTGGCACCGCTTTGGGCGTCATAGTTCATGGAAGTGACCATGGAAACCGTGTCTCCATTGCCCGCGATGACGGGGTAGATCAACACCACCGACAGGGTGTTTCTGCTTTTATAAAAATGTATCTCAATGCTCTCGTTGATCGGTTCCATCATGAACGGATCGAAGTTGTTGGAGAGATATCCCCGCAGACGCTCTACGGTTTTCGCGGTACCTGCCGCAAGATCGGCGTTGATGACGTCTTGCAGGGAGCGGTTGTCCGGGACGGTCAATTGAGGAATGAAATAGGAAACAGTACAGGTTTTCCCCTCTTTTTCTACGGTTAGGGCTTTTTGGTCGTCCATCGACGGAACATTCATGTAGACCTTTGAGGTTTTATCCATCGGATCCGGAGAAGGAATGGGTGTTGGTGTAGGAGTGACGGGCGGCGGGGTGGGTGAGGGATGAGAGAAAAAAGAGGGCGCGCGGGAGGGAGAAGCATTGGATGAGGGAGGGGGATCGGTGGCGGAAAGAAGGGAGGAGGCCCAGCCGGAGAGGGTGCCTGAAGAGGGTTCCTTTAGGGAGAGCCCCGGATCTTTGGATGGGGAAGGGCTTTTCCTGTTTTCCGCCGCTTTCACAATCAGGAAAATGCAAAGAACTGCCACGGCAACAGTCAAAAGGATGAGAAGAATCGTTCCCATGGACAGGCCGGAATCTTCCGATTTTTTTTTGTTTTTGCCCGAATTTTTGCGGGCGTTGTTTTTCTGGTTATTTTCCGAAGCGCTCATGCGTCGGCACTTCCTTTCCTGTATTTAAGGTTTTGCCGCACAAATTGCGGCAAAAGTTTGATGAGCATATCTGCTTCTGTCTTTTTTGTTGACCGGCTAAATCTTTCAGACGGTACAACCGGTACGGCCGTCGTCGGTTCGTATGTTAGACGAAGAATCTTACAGCATGCCTGAACCGTCAGATTTGTGCGGTGGTACCCTGAATTTTTATGGCATTTAAATTTTTACCGTCACGGGGCGACGTACCGCCCGAAAAAGGTACTCTACAGTTCTGCACTTCTCATAGCGCCGCTTTTTTGCAGCGCAAGGTCTATCCGTGAAGATCAAATCACAGCCGCCGCCCTCCCATCGTTTTCCGAAAGACGAAACACAATTCCACCGTCCTCAGTCAAACTTCGGGTGTGCCGGTCTGTTGTTTACCTTCAGATCAGAGGTTCAATGAAGCGCATAAGCGAAATGAAAAGTCGGCAAAGTGCATTGGGCGATTTCATGTCCTTCAATAGAATTTCCTCGCATTTCCGTTCCGTGGACAGGAAGTCCTCCTTGACTTCCTGAACCGCCGGCATATCCACCGCCAACACCCCGCATTCGTAATGCAGGTACAGGCTTCTGTAGTCTAGGTTCGCGGTGCCTACTGAACAGACCCTGTCGTCACAGATCAGATTTTTGCTGTGAATAAATCCGGGCGTATATTCAAAAATGCGCACGCCGGCAGTGAGAAGTTCCCGATAGTAGGAACGGGAGATCATGTGCACCGTGCGTTTGTCGCCGTGCAAAGGTGTGATCAGACGAACGTCCACGCCCGCGTGCGCCGCACGGCAAAGGGCGGCGAGAATGTCGTCTCCCGGTACAAGGTAGGGGGTGGTGATATAGATATAGTTTCTTGCGCCGTTGATCATTTCAAGGTAAACACTTTTGATATAATCGGTTTCAAAAAGCGGGGAATCGGCGTAGGGAATGATCCATCCTTCGGCGGGCTGCGGTTCGAGTTTTAAGAACCGTTCAGGGTGTTCATCCGCTTTGTGGTTGGTATACCACATTTCAAGAAAGAGACATGTCAGTTCCCGAACGGCCTCTCCTTTTATGAGGATTCCCGCATCTTTCCAATGTCCGAACCGATCGTAGACGTTGATATACTCATCGGAGAGGTTTATTCCGCCGGTGAATCCGACCTTTCCGTCGATGACTACGATCTTGCGGTGGTCGCGGTTGTTTTGTATGGAGGAAATGACAGGGACAAAAGGCTGAAAAATTTTGGCGTCGATGCCTGCCTCCTTCAGTTTGTTCGTATAGTTTCCCGGCAGAGTTTTCACCGAACCCATTCCGTCATACAGTACCCGGATGCAAACGCCTTCTTTTGCTTTTTCCCTGAGGATCTCCAAAATATCGTTCCACATCACGCCCTCATGGATGATGAAGAATTCCATGAAGATAAATTCTCTTGCCTTTGAAAGTTCCGAAAGAAGTTTTTGATGAAACTCTTCTCCGGAAGAAAGGTAGAGTGCGTCGGTATTCCGGTACGTGGAGAATCCGACGCTGGAGAGATAGGCGGGAATGCGGGCAAAAGGATGATCTTTTGGGAAAACCTCCTCCACAGAGGGGCCTTTTGCGCGTTCAAAGAGTTCCTTGTTTGCGAAGATTCGTATTTTCGCCATCCTGTGGATGCTGCTGCTGCGAAAAATCAGGTAGAGAAGCGCTCCAAATCCTGGAAAAAGCAGAATGGGGACGGCCCACGCCAGTTTGTAGGCAATATTGCACTTTCTGTTGATCACCGAAAGCATCACCGCAGCGCTGATCAGATACTCCACGACAAGCGCCGCTCCATAGTATTTCGAATTGTCAGCGCTCACTGCCACTGAGAAAGACAGAAGAAAGAAAAGCAGTAACTGAATGAACAAAAGAGCGCTGACCACGACCATGGTAGTCAGAAAATATCGGATGGGTCGCGGTCCCTTATAGGTGAGTTTTTTCCTATTTTTTTCTGTTTTCATAAGTTCCTCCTTTCTGTTCGTCCGGAATATGACGGTACGGTGGTTTGTCGGGCACCGGAAGAATCAAAAAACAAAGAAATTTGTCGGTTTTCCGAATCTTCGCAACTGTCAAATCTTTGTAACGTCAAATTTGCCGAATCTGTCTGACCTGCCAAGTCTGTCAAACCTGCTAAGGCTGTCAAACCTGCCGAGGCTGTCAAACCTGCTAAGGCTGTCAAACCTGCTAAGGCTGTCAAACCTGCTAAGGCTGTCAAACCTGTCAAGTTTGTCAGGCCTGACGGGCTGTCAGACTTGCCGGAAAAGGCAGATACGTCGGGTACAACGGGCATCGTGACAGGATAGCGCGGCGGATGCATCAGAGACGCCGTGCGGTTTTCGGGTATAGAATAGAAAGGAAAAGTGCGGCGGCGCCATAGGGCCGCGGGCATTCATCGAGCGGCAAGAATCGTGTCTCAAGGGGAAGCGTTTGAATTTGTTTTTTTCTCCTTCTACTGTTTTCTATGCCCTTTTTCACTTTTTTTCTTTGTTTTTTCGTTTTTTGTGGCCGGTCCGCCGCTGTTTTTGTCATTTTTCTCTTTGGTGGAGCCGTTCTGCGCGGGAGAATCACTCTGCACAGGGGAAGTGTTCTGTAACGAGTTCCGGGTAAGACTGTCTGTCCCACTCAGGCCATTTTCCCGGTTTGGATCGCCCTCCCTGTTTAGACTGTTTTCCCTGCTTGAATCGTCGCCCTTGTTTGGTTCACTTCCCCTGTTTGAACCGTTCGTCACGGTTCTTTCGGGGGCGTTTCCCTCTGATTCAGCAGAGGCGGGGGCGTCTTGCCGCCGTTTTTTGCTTTTGCGGTTTTTACGCGCCCCATTTCTGCCGGATTTATTGGTCTCCTCTTCGCACGGGCTTCCCTCTTTATGTGGGTTTCGCTCGTCGCGTGGATTTACCTTATCGTATGGTTTTCCTCCATCGCACGGTTTTTCTTCGTCGCATGGTTTTCCTTTTTTGCTGTCAGACTTCGCGGCCTTTTTTTGGAGGGCCTTGTAAGAAGCGATTCTCCCGTCTTCATTCTGGTCCGCCGCTACGCGCTCATTCTCTGTTTGAAGGGCGGCGATTCTTTTTTTTCTTCGCCGAAGGGGACGGATGAGCAGATAGTCCAAAAGAACGATCATGAGAAGCAGACCGGACGAGGCAAGGCTGATATAGTTTCCGTATACAAAACACGCGGGACGGTATTGGAATTCGATTCGGTGCGCTCCCGGGGTCAACCGCAAAAGAATGAGCGCGTCCCCATAGGGAATCCTCTCTTTTCCCGTTTCCTTTCCCGTTTCCCCGTCGTAGATCGGTTGATCAAAGAGCAGGGGCTCTACTTTTTGACCGTCTACCAGAATGTTCCAACCCTGATCGTAGGGGATGGAAGTGAACAGGAGCGTGCGCTCTTCACTGACTGTGACGGTTCCGGTAAGATGATCTTCTTGGAAGCCGTCGTCTATGCGCAAACAACCTGGAAAGAGCACTTCATAACTTTTCCGAACAGTTTCTTCGTTTAACGTCCAGAACAGGGTCTGTTTTTCCTTCATATAGATCTTGTTTTCGACAGTGGAAACTGTAACGGAGTGCGTGCTCCCTTCCTCAAGAATTCCGAGAGAAATGATGCAGTCGGAATCATTGCCCATGATGGTTCCCCACTCCTTCCCGTCAAGCAAAAGGGAGCATTCCCTTGGGTAGTCGGTGGGAATAAAGAGGTAAGCGGGCGCTGTTTTTTTCATCTGAAATGTATAGACAAGGCTCCCTCCCGTCTGATCCTGCGGCGTGTAGACGTCGTGGAATGAGGAAGAGGAATACCCTTTTTTCAGATTGTCGGTAGAAAGCGAGCAGTTTTCAATGGGTTCAAAGGGAAGAAGCGTTTGATCGCCGGTCATGGAAGAAAAGAGGTTGTTGATCAATTCAATTGGCGAGGAATAGGAAGCGAAGTCCAGATCCAAAGCCTCCTCGCTGATCCCATACGCCAGAGAGAGCGCATAGGGGTTGAGGTACCCGTAGACCGAACGTTCGTCATCGGTATAGATTCGCTGGTAGAAAGAATCGGGGGTAGTGTTGTCAGACAGGATATATTTGACGTCCAACAGCATGTCCGTCGCCGGATTTTCTCCGCGGTATTCACTCCAATAACTGCCCGCGGCGTATCCCAATCGGCTGAGCAGCGCAAGAGTTCGGCGATTGAGTGTGGAAGTGGTGCTGGAAAGACTGCGCATTTCCAGCGCCATGGCGTCGGCGGGTTGACGGTGGAATGTCTTGTCCATTCGGTAGAAACTCTGATCCATGTCGTTGATATAGTTGACGCCCGGCTGTACGCGGTCGATAAAATCGGCATAAGAAACTCTGCCGCTGTATCCTACGTCGCAGGCGAGCCCAACCTGATGCAACACGCCCATGGCCACCGCCTCGCCCAGAATTACCCCGCACAGTGCGGCGGCGCCTACCGTTGTGGCGGCGTTTTTTTTGAAATACAGGATGCCGGCGAAAACCACGCCTACTACAAGTACTCCGAGAAAATAAAAGAGAAGGTCGTAACTGTATGCATGGGGTAAAATGCCGTCGGTGTATTCGTATCCCTTTCCGTATTCAAATTTTTGAAGAATCACATAGAAAACGAAGATAACCGCAGGTGTGGCGGCAAGAAATTTGGAGGACGTTTTTTCCAGTTCCTCAAATCCTCTGTATCCGCATACCAGCAGAAAGAAAGAGAAAATGAAAGAATACCGGTAGTTTAACCAGTTCGGTTCCTGACCGCCGTGCCACCAGATGTCGATCACCGACACGGAGAAGCATAGGCAGAGCACCAGAAAGAGAAGTCCTGCGCCGAACTTTTCCTTGATTTTGATTTTCTCGGAAGCAAAGAAGATGGAAATGCCGAAAAGCGCCGCGGTGCCGCAGTAAATAAAGGGAAGTCCTTCCCGGCGCACGGTGTCCACCGCACCGGGCAAAAGTTTGTAAACGATATCGAGAAATGTCAGTTTGAAAGAAAACTCATATACGGGATCGGTGAAGGTGTTTTTTCCGAAGGTGAGGGAGTAGGCGGCGCAGAGAATGATCACGGCCGAAATACCTAAGGAAAGAAGCGAGAAAAAGAGATAACGAAGGCCCGAGCGAAGGAAGTGCGCTTTTCGGCCAAAAGGGTTGTAGTTTGGGTCTCCCCTGCGTGCGATGTGAAAATAAAAGAAGTAGAGCACCAGGAAAATGCACACCATATAGCCCATATAGAAGTTCGAAAGGACGGTGAGCGCGAGACAAAGGGTGTACACAAGATAGTTCCTTCCGGACAGCAGAAGATCCGCTCCCCAAATGACCAGAGGGAAAAGGTAAAAGGCGTCCAACCACATTACATTGTTGCCGTACATCATCGACCAAGCGCACAGGGCGTACATGGCGGAGAAAAGGATCACATTCCGCCTGTTTGTGGGGTAGGTTTTGTGCAGATACCATCCCATGCATCCGCCAGCCAATCCAACTTTTGCAAGGATCATCACGTAAAGCGATTCAGTGATTACGGCCGAGGGCATCAGCGCTACCAGCCAGGAAAAAGGACTGGCGAGGTAGTAGGCGAAGATGCCCATATACTCTCCGCCCAGTGAGCGTGCCCAGGACCAGAGAAGGCTGGCATTTCCGTTGTAGACGATGTCGTGGAGCGACTCAAAGAAGTATACGTACTGTCCGTTCAAATCCAAAACCAGCACGGAATTTCCGAGGAAAGGAACGCCGATGCAGAAATAAATCAGTGCCATCAGACCGGCCGACACGCCAAAACAAGTGAGCGCCAGTTTCAGGCTGCTTTTTCGTTCCAACTGTTGTTCGGTTGGGGGTAAAAGGCGATAACGGACTTTGGGCTTGCTCATGACCGGTCCTCCTTGGGGATCACTTTTCGAATGTTGTGCTCAAGTTTGATGCGCGGCACCGTGACGTCCCTGCCGCAACCGCTGCATCGGATGCGCAGATCCGAACCGACACGAAGAACTTCAAACAATTCGGAACCGCAGGGATGTTTTTTCTTCATTTGAAGCAGATCCCCTTCAAGAAATTTTACAATCATGCGTCAAACGGTACCTCTTTTGACAGTTTGGGACAAAATGTCCTCTGATACCATGTAGTATACCACATTTTTCGAACGGTGTAAAGAATAGTTTCAAAAAATATAGCGCAAACGTGCATTTGCATTTCTGAAGGGCGTTCTTTCTTTAAAAAAATTCTTTTACACGGCGAAAATATTCAGGAAATTCGCAAACGGTTTTCGTGAATAGGCGCAAAAAAACGGCGGACAACCTGTCCGCCGTTTGAATGAAAATGAATTGGATTGAATTTGCCTTAGCGTTTGTTCTTTTTCTTCTTCTGTCCAATGGAAACGCCGACTGCGACGCCGCCAACCACCACTACCGCGACGCCACAGCAGACGCCCACGATCAGAGGAATACGATTCGGTTCGTTTTCGGTGGTGTCGTCTGTCGAGGGCGAGATTTGAGACGGGGAGGGAGCGACTGACGGTTGTGAAGGTTCGTTGGGGGATTCTGAGGGCGTGGGGCTTACATGATTCGAAGCCTCGGTGTATGCCTTAGTTTCGGTTTCTACTGTGGTTTGCTTTCCAAAGATATCGGTGACGGTCAGCACGCACTTGAACGCGTCTGTAGTGACGCCCTCCAGATCGCAGGAGACAACATGGGGACGGGTGGCGACTTTTTTAAACAGGCTTGTGCCGTCAACGCCGAAGACTTCAAGATCATAGGAAAGTTGGGGCGTACCGGTGTCCAGACAACTCCAGTTCACGCTGTGATCGCTGGCTGCGCCTGCAGAGATAGTGATCTGGGAGACGGACGGATCCCCGAATGTGGGAGCATCTGGTTGGTTGATGGTGAAGGTTTCCTTTTGGGTAGACGCTGCGTCGTAACTTGCCTGATCATCCACCGCACCGCCGGATTTTCCCCAGAAATATTCCTCGGTCGCACCGAATTCATGCGCGCCCTTCTTGTTCGCCGCGCCGCCGTCGCCGTAACTGATCTCCACGGTGCTCAGCGATTTCCACTGTTGATCCTCATGATCCAGTACGTAAATGTTCTTGGTGTTGAATTCCCGCGTCTGATCCCATGTGGTGCCCACGTAGTTTTCCTGGAAGAGTCCCATGCCGCCTTTGATGGCGGAATTGATCAGGTGGGTGTCAAAATAGGAAAAGAGCGTCCATTTTCCGCTTTCGATGTCCTGGAACCACTGACCCACAAAGGTGGTGCCGGTTTCGGCATCTGTCCAGGAGTGCAGCACCATGCGGTACCACTTGTCGTTCTCCCAGTCGTATTTTTCGATAATGTTGGTACCTTCTCCCTCTCCGCCGAAGGTACTTTGTCCTGAAGGGTAAACCCTCGTGGCGGTGAAAGTGATCTTTTCGTTTCTTTCACGGTAGGTCATTTCCCAGAAAGACATGATTCCTGCTCTACCCTGTGTGGGACTTCTTTGCTGCAATCCGGCGTAAGCGCCGCCGCCCGACAGACTATCATATTTTTTTAGGGTGTCCCTTGAAAAATACAGTCCGAAATTTGCCAGAGCCCAATATGTATAGTCGGGGGTCATTCCGCTGCGGAAGTCAATCGTGAAGGTGTCGTAAATGCCGCTGGTTCCCGAGGTAACAGGATTGGCGTAGATATTGAATGCCATGTCGGCATATCCGACCAGCGCCAGAGATGAGAGCATCACCGAAGCAGCGGTTAAAAGGATGATCGCTTTTAGAAGTGCTTTTTTCATGATTTTACCATGCCTTTCTGCGTTTTGCGCTTGTTTTCTTTTGAAGCATACGGGTGCGTCTTCCGTTTTCGTTCACGCCGACTGTTTCCCGGCGGATGTTGCATTGGGATTTGCAAAACCTGCGCAAAACCGCGCCCCGGAATCTTTGGAAAGATAAGACGTGAAACCATGGCCAGTGCTCAAGCGAACCGTGGTGTTCAGAAAACAGAAACAGTGCACCCGTAGTATATCTCAGAACAGTGGCGATTGTCAAGAAAAAATTTTATCTTCCGCGCACACTTGTCGGTATTTTTTGAAATTCTGAAAATTTTCAGGAGTAATATTGTTCATCGTATCGGTCATCCATGGGAACATATGCGTTTCGGCATCCTGTTGAAGTGAAATTTCTTTTTTCGCGTCGTAGGCTTGCAGACGACGCCGAACCATGTCAAGGGGGCAGGCATTCACATATAATGGTAAAAAACATTCGGAGGGAAGGCAATGGAAGTTAAACATGATCTGTGCGAACTGTTCGATCTTTGCCTAAAGGCCACATACCGGCACACGGAGATGGGCGGGGACTATGCGTTTGTACGCAAGGGAAAGACCCTCTATCTTCTTTTTCAATGGTCGAACGGATGCGAGGATTGGAAGCACAATTTGGATTTTCCGGTGGCGCCCTATGAGGATATGGGGAAACATTGGTACTGTCACCGGGGATTTTTAAAGGTTTTTAAGGCCATCAAGCCACACATCGTGCAAACTCTGAAAACCACCGACGCGAAGGAAATGATCGTTGTGGGTTACAGTCACGGCGCCGCCATCGCGACTCTGGCGCACGAATATATCTGGTACCACCGCCCTGATTTGCGGGAAAACCTCTGGGGATACGGTTTCGGATGTCCCCGTTGTTTCTGGATGCCGTATATCTGTGAAGATCTCAGGAGCCGCTGGACAAATTTTTTCCCCATTCGCAACAGAGGCGATCTGGTTACCCATTTGCCGCCTGCATTTCTCGGTTACCGTCATGTAAACAGGCCAGTGAAGGTGGGAACGTTTGGAAAGTATAACATGTTCAATGCGCATCGGCCGGAGAACTACGAAAGGGAACTGAAACTGTGGCAGGAAGAAGCGCGGAACATCAAACGAGAGGGTTCCGAAACGTCCACGTCAAGGTGAAAGGATTTTTTAAGGTGTGACGCCGTGCATGCAGATCTCTTATGCGGATTTATCCCTGGAACAGACCCAGGTGTTCGCGCGAATTCTTTCGGACTGTCTGATTTTTGTTCCAAATATTCTGAGCGTTGGAAGCGTATGAACTTTATTTATTGCAAGGCAAAGGCGACAAGCAAAAAACGCTGAAAAGGACCCGCGTGGAGTGACTTCTGTTCGATTTTCGTCACCTTAGTACGGAAAACGTCGGAAAACCGTAAAAAAGCGTCGGTGTGGGGAAATGCCGCAGGCTTCGGCGACGTATTTGCGTCATCGGAGTTTGCGGCACTTCCTGAATTCTCTGAATTTACCGATGCTTTGGTCCTGCTCCGTCAACATTCCGTGCGGGGCGTCTCTTATCTTCTTTTCGACGTAAAATCCAAATGATCGCACCAAGGATGAAAAGCGAGAGAAGAATCGCGGCGACGGCAGCGGCAAATATAGGCGCTGTACGATGGGCGGCTGGCTGCGAGGTTGTGGGAGAGGTGGGAGAGGAGGGAGAGGTGTGAGAGGACGGAGAGGACGGAGAGGACGGGTTGGAAGGAGACGTGGTGTCTGGCTTCTGATCACGGTAGAGCACAATGTTTTCATAGAAGTCGGTTTTTTTTATATCAGGGCCCACCGTTGAACGCCACAGTCCGTAATATTTTGGACTATATTTGTAAAATTCGCTTGATTTTGTGATGGGTTTTTCTTCGGTACCCAGAAGCCATTGGGTATATCGGGAGGGAAGTTGAGAGATGTGACAGAGAAATGCCTGTTGGGAAACCTGATAGGCGGTTTTTCCGCCGAAATATTCGAGAGGCGTGTCAATGTCGCAACTGATGGCGTTTCGCCAGTAAAGGTGGATATACGTTTTGGGTGTGTCCCACACGCCGTACTGTCTGTAGGAATCGGGAAACCGGGCACTGTCACAGGCGGCGACAACGGCCTCCCGACAGGTATGGGAGTTGAGAATGTGGGCGCCGTGTCCGTATTCTCCTTTGAAATCGTGTACTAGGATGATTTGAGGTTTATATTTCCTGAGCAGTTCCACCTGTGATGCGAGAATGGTATCATAGTCAAAGCCTTTGGAGTTGAAATCTAAAAGCGCGTCCTTTTCACTCATGGTTCTGACGGTGTCCGGGAGATCTCCCACTATGGGATACCGATCCAATCCGCAGGTCCAAAGACCGTTGAGAAGTTCATGGGGGCGGGTGTGGGTGTTCCAGTGATTGGTGAAATAGCACACCTGCATCTCCGCTCCTTTGGCTACGGCGTCGGGAATAGCGCCCGCGAAAAACAGTTGATCGTCATCCGAATGGGTGGAGAAGAGCATGATGTCCGCCCGACCTGTGGGCGGCCGCCACACCTGGACGAAGGGAGGCGGAGAGCCCTGCGAAAAAACGTAGATGTCACAGATGGAAACCTGTTGTTCGAAATATAGGGTCAGTTTTTTGGCATTTTCAGATATGATTTTCTGAAATTCATGTAAAAAGCCGTACTGTCCGCAAATGTCCGCATCCTCGTTGTTCACTGTCAGCACCCATTTGGGCGGAGTGCGGTCAAATTTGATGTAAATTCCGCCGATGGGTAAGAAGGAAGATATCTCAATGGTCGTTCCTCCCGGAAAAACTCTGTAGGTGTTTTCCCGATTGTCAAGAAGATCGGCGGACAGGATTCTGTCTTCGATTTTCATGATGCACCGGTCGTTGATGCAATCCGCTACACCTTTCGGCAGATCCCCTTTTTCGGGTGTTTCGGTATATGCCTTTATGCCAAAAAAGGAAACTGCCAAAATCAGTGAAGCAAAAAGCGACAGACAGACCGCAAATCCAGCATACCGTTTTCCCACAAGTTTCATTGTTTGCCTCCGTCTGAGCGCGCCAAACGCAATATGCCGTGCCGACATGCGCGGCATATGCATTGCAGCATACGTCCGCAATAGCGCGATAAGATAAAGATTTAAACTTGCCTTCGCACAAATCGAGATAGGGCCTTGACGATGACAAGACCGCCTTGGCAAGCCTAAGCGGTCCTGTATGCGATTTTGTATTCGGTTTGTACGGTTTGTCCCTTTTTTCTTAAAAGATTCCCTGTTCGTACATTGCCTGCGCAACTTTCTTAAATCCGGCGATGTTCGCACCCGCCACAAGATCATAGCCCAGCCCATATTCCTCGGCGGCCTGTGCGGAAGTTCTTACGATATTCTCCATCATACGGTGCAGCTGCGCGTCCACTTCTTCTGCGCTCCACACCAAATGTTCCCAGTTTTGCGCCATTTCCAGCGCCGAAACACCCACACCGCCGGCGTTGACGGCCTTGGAGGGAGCGACGATCATGTTCTCCTGCTTCTTCAGGAACTCGAGGGCCTCGTTGGTGGTGGGCATGTTGGCCACTTCGATGTAGTATTTTATACCGTTTGCAACGATTCTCTTGGCGGACTCCAGTCCTACGTCGTTCTGTGTGGCGGCGGGCATCATCACATCCGCTTTGACGCCCCAGGGTTTCTCTCCTTCAAAGAAGGGAACGCCGAATTTATCCGCATAGTCTTTCACCCTGTTGCGGTTGGAGGAGCGCATCTCCAGCAGATATGCGACTTTCTCCTCGCTTGTGGAAACGCCTTCTTCGTCAAGAATATATCCGTCAGGGCCAGAGAGAGTGATCACCTTCGCGCCCATTTGCAGCGCCTTTTTGCAGATTCCCCACGCCACATTTCCAAAACCTGAGACGGCGATGGTCTTTCCCTTGATGTCCTCTCCCTCGTGCCTGAGCACTTCTTTCAGATAGTACATGGCGCCATAGCCGGTGGCCTCGGGTCTGGTGAGCGAACCGCCGTAGGTAAAGCCTTTACCGGTAAGCACGCCGTTCTCCCACGCGCCCTTCAACCGACGGTACTGGCCGAAAAGATAGCCGATTTCCCTGGAACCTACGCCCATGTCACCCGCAGGGACGTCTACGTTGGGGCCGATGTATCTGTAGAGTGCCGACATGAAACTCTGGCAAAACCGCATGATTTCCGCTTCGGATCTTCCGGTTGGGTCAAAGTCTGCGCCGCCCTTTCCTCCGCCGATAGGCAGTCCAGTGAGCGCGTTTTTGAAGATCTGCTCGAACCCTAAAAATTTGATGATGCTGGGACAAACGTTTTTCTGGAACCTTAACCCTCCCTTATAAGGGCCGATAGCGCCGTTAAACTGGCAGCGGTATCCGATATTGGTATGTACGTTTCCGTTGTCGTCGGTCCACACCACTCTGAAAGTGAACATTCTCTCGGGTTCCACAATGCGGTTGAGAATATCCGCTTTTTCGTACTCCGGATGGGCGTCCATCACAGGAGAAAGGGAAGAGAGCACTTCTTCGACAGTTTGAATGAATTCGGGTTCGCTTTGATGTTTGGCTTTGACATTCTCGATGACGCTTGAAATATAAGCATTCATGACGGTCTTCTCCTTCTGGATAAGAATATTTTTGAGATTTGTCGGGGGGAAAATATGCGGCTGGAAACTCTGTTTCGGGATTCTTCACGGGAAGATCGCTTACAGGCGGCTGTTTACTTGCAGTCAAGACTAAAATCGGTTTTGCGTTCTGCGTTTTGCAGGATGGCGGATGGTTCCCCTTAGGAAATGTCGGGACAAAGGAATCTGTACGACCGCATTATAAATTATATTTATAACATATATTTTCTCCGTGGGTATTCTACTACGGAATGTCAGAAAAAACAAGGGCTTTTTTAAAATTTACCGATAAAATTTCAAGACTTTTTGAAGCGAGGCGTTGGGCCTCGGAGTATGAGAAATTTTTTGCAGGGAATATATTTGAAAACCTTGGCGCCGTTGGAAACCTCGGAAATTGAGGGAGATTCTGCAAACCGGGACTTGCAACGGCAGAGAAAATATGTTATAATATGTCGCGAGCGGTGATATAAAGTTCTTGGCTGTGTCTGAATGTCCTATACGACCGATATGTCGGTATGAGAGGCAGACGACGTACGGCACGAATATCGGAAACCGTGGATGAGGGCGCGCGATCGCGCTTTGTGAGTTTTTATAAATGAAGTTCCGTTTTCGGCGCGCGAAGCGAAAGAAGGAGGATGAAGCGGTGTACTCTTCGGATGTGATTTTTCTGTTCGGTTTGACCGTCGGTTTGTTTATGCTTACGGTGACGCTCATTTTTTTATTTGCAACGGCTTTGTGGCATGTCGCCGTTTACACACTGTCTTCGGTGGGATTGTACAGAATGAGCAAAAAAATCGGTGTGAAGGGTTGCTGGCGCGCGTTTTTTCCCTATTTTTCGGATTATCAGTTGGGATTGCTTGCTGAGAAAACGGGCGTGGGAAGAAAAAAGAAAAAATTTCCCTTTGCGGCGGGGTATGTGACCCTGCGGTTGTGCGGGGTTGCGCTGAATTATCTGTGCGCGGCAATTCTTGTGATTTTTGCCGTTGTGATGAGTTTGCTTCTTCAAACAGACGAATTCCCCAAAGAATCCTTCATGTTTCTGTCGACGGCAGAGGATGTGGAAGGTTTTTATGACGCTATATACGGGATGGCAGTATCTGTGGGAATACTGTTAATTTACGCGGTGACCGGCATGTGGTCGCTCTTCTGCACGGTCGCAAAGGCTGTAGTGTATTTCAGAGTTTTCAGACTTTTTGCGGGCGGTCACGCCGGATGGTTGATGCCGCTTGCGATACTTTTTCCTCCCAGCGCTCCGGTGATCTTTATTGCGCTAAGTTGCCGAACCCCGGTTATTTCAGCCCCGAACGGTGTTTACACTCCCCCAAAACCCTGCGTTTAAGGGGACGGGGCCGAAGAAAACCGGAAGCGGGAAACCCGGAAAGGAAAGTCGGGGAAAATTCCGAAGGGGTGCGGGACACCAAGGTGTTTTGCAATCTGTGAATTGGGAGAAAACTAATTTGGAGCATGGTTTGAGGTACACACAGTGAAGGAATATACGGAAGAGAAGAAAGAAAAGAAAAAGTCGGAAAAGAAGGGGAAATTCTCGGATTTTAGAACCGGTTGGAAGACAAAAAAAGTTGGTTCTCGAATTTTGGACCTTCTCTGCGCGCTTTCGGGGTGCTTTTTTCTTTTGGTGTATATCCTTTATTTTTTGTGGCAGGCGCCAAGGGGGCGAACGGCAGATATATGCGTTTCCCTTCTGGTTTTCGGATGGGTACTTCTTCCCTTCGCTCTGAGAAAATTTATCAAAAAAGGGTTGAAAAGGGCCTATATTCCTTTAAAAATTCTCTGGTGCAGCGCGATGTGTTTCTATATGATTTCCTTTACGGTTTTTTGTGCGGTGATCTACGGACACGGCGATATCCCCTACGTGCGTTCTGACAGACAGGAGGTTGTGATCGTTTTTGGATGCCAGGTGCATGAAAACGGAAATCTGTCGGCGGAACTGAAAAGCAGATTGGACAGGGCGGCGCAAATTCTTGAGGAGTACCCACACGCTGTGTGCGTTGTTTCCGGCGGAAGGGGAGACGACGAGCCGACAAGTGAAGCATGGGCAATGAAGAACTATCTTTCGACAGTGAAGGGTGTGGCGGCAGAGCGTATTCTCACAGAGGAACAGTCTAAGAACACTGTGGAGAATATAAAATTTTCGGCAAAAAAACTTCAGGATGCGGGATACGATCTGGAGGAATGCTCTTTTATTTGCGTGTCCAGCAGTTTCCATACGCCCAGAATCTACCTGCTGTGCAGCCGATTCGGCATGAAGGACTGCTCTACCGTCTCGGCGGATTCACCCTATCCGTTTCTTGAATTCATATATACCGTGCGGGAATATATGTCTTATGTGCATTTGCTGCTCTTCGGCGCATAGCAGATGTACGCATGCCGTTTGGGAGGAACCGTCGGCGCCGAGGAAGTTTTGGCGAAAACTGTATATGGGAATATGGGTATGAATAGAAAGTCGAACACAAATACAAATGCAAAAACCGAAACAACAGGAACCGGTACCGGGAATCCGCACACGGGACACAGGGAGCGCGTAAGGGCGATCTTTCTTGAGAGAGGATTTGACGGAATGCCCGATCATCTGGTTTTGGAGTTTTTGCTTTTCTATGCCGTCCCGAGGGCGGACACCAATCCTATCGCGCACAGACTCATCCAACGTTTCGGAAATCTGCAAGGCTGTAGTTTTGTCAATGATGTGAGACCAAAAAAGGTGAAAAAATAATTGAGCAGATAGGACATTCAATCGCCCTGCG
>CANQNM010000022.1 GCA_947625265.1 uncultured Clostridia bacterium | reverse complement strand
CATTATAAAGGATTTTTCGTTGAGTTGCTATCTTTTTTTGCTTTTTTCTTTGTTGTTGCACTTCATATTATAATCCAGGCGAAAAAGAAGTCATGACTAGTGAGCTTGATGAGTGGGGCGTGCAATTCTTGGAGGTTTTGCTTGAAGGGAAATCTATCAAAACTTTCAATGTGAGTTTGTTTATGGAAACACTGAAAAAAATGCAATCTGCCGATTTTTTCAATGTGGTTTCCCTTCGATGGAAAGCAATACAGTCATATTTTAGTGGAAATGTTCAGAATTGCATAAAAAATCTGAACGATGCACTCAATTTAGCCAAAAGCACAGATCAAGCTACTTGGGTAGTTAACGACATCCTTATTGATCTTCGCAATCAGCATTTGGAACTTGCCTCAGAATCAAATACATATTCCCAATCTGAGGCACAGAATACTCTTGATTGTAATACAGAAGAACTATATTATCCTGTATTGGATCGAATCAATGAATTGCTACAAGAAAAGTACATACAAGGACTTTTTAAGAAAAAAACTGCTTCGCCATATACTGTTGAACTGGGAAACAATTTAAATCAACTTGGGGCATTATTGACAAGTACATATATTATCGCTTTATATAACGGATCTCTGACTCATATTATTTTATTATACCACAAAATCAGGGATTTCTTATTTTATCTTTCCAATAGATACGACGATTGGGAGTTCAAGAGAAATCTTTTAAAATTTGCAATTTTTAATGGCAACGAAAAAAAACTCAAGGCATTATCGATGCCTATCCGGAAATATTGCAGCGACTTTCAGCAGATGAAGCATGTTCCATTATGGCATTCTCTGCAACACATCCAATTCAGCATAAACGGCTAATTCGAAAACTGCTTGCATTCGGTAAAGTCGGTTATTATCTGGATGATACGAATTTTGCAAAATATGAGGAAGAAATTGTTGGTGAGATTAAAGAGTGGATAAGTGAAGAACATGCCGCCGTAAATGTTGGGAAATATGTTTTTGACTGTTTATCCGATGTGGCATATCGATTGTCTCAGGATACACTATCAGAAATATGCTGCTTGTTTATAGACAAGCATTTTTCACGTTGGTATTTAGACATGTTTAAATTTATGTCAAAAAGAATAAATCTTAATGAAATGAGCAGTGAAAGCGCTGGCAATTTGATTGCTCATATTATTTCGATTTTAAGAGACAAAAAAGAAGGCGAGCAAGTTAAATATAGGCCCTCATTTTTATCGGTTCTTAGAGAGCAGAGCAAGACACTCACTGAAGATTTGGATAAACAAATTTCCGAATGCCTGCCTGACTTTTACAACTTCTCTTATAAACTTGAAACGACTGAAAACAAAATTGAAGATTCCCCGATTTTTATAGAAAAGCTGATTAAGCAGATACATCAAAACAATACGACACAAGGCAAAAGCGGAAAATATTTTGGCCATGCTACAAGGAATATTGCCGCTATAACTTCAATTTTGCAATCATCGGATTTTAATTATTCGGTTAATTTGATGGATAAACTCATATTTACTGTTACAGAAACTCTGCTTGAATCCAAAGAAGATATATCAATTAAACTGGATGCCGTTCTTTTGCTATGTTGCATTGTAATTAAATACCCGCAAGATTATAGTCGTAATCAAGAATTGTATAAAAGCGTGGCAAATCGCGAAAATGAAATATACATAGCTTCCGACTCTATATTATTTTCCAACATCAGTAGTCTTGCTTTGAGAATAGGTCTTAAACTGTTATTTTTGTTAATCGGTAGTGATGTTCATACTGATATGATAGAACTATTGCCACTAATAAGTAAAGATACAGCAACCGCAATAAAAGTAACGAGTTTTATTGCAGATTACCTTGAAATAAATGAGAACTTAATGCTCGAAAGAACTATTGATACAATTTTACTTCATAATACATTTGAATGGCTGCAAATGGATTCTATCCCCGATTGACGATCCGTACACCTATCTGAAAACAATTTACGATAACTTCGATTTCAGTACAGTTCCGTACAAGAAGGACTACTATGAATGCGTGCCCAAAGAAGCAATGCCCCTGCCAAAAGAGTGGAAGGTGTACTTCTCACTTCACGACCGCAAAGGCGGCGAGAGAGCCGGAGAAGAACTCCCGCTGAACACAACGTTCTCTTGGGCGGGATATGAGTGGCTCATTCCTTCTGCATATATATGTTCTAAAGGCTTGGTTCTTGATGTGTTTGCCGAAGCTGACAGCGACAAGGTACACACATTTCTGTTCAAGTGGATGTTTGCCGAGGAAGATGAAAGCAAGTTGACCGCTGAACAACGGCAGCAGATAGAGAATGAAAATCCGCTAAACTATGACTTCCGCGCCAAAGTGAGTGTTAATAGTACGCTTTTGCACGAGAAGCAAGGACAAGGCAATGTGTGGGTGCAAGAATACGAAATGTACCAATCTGAGTCTATGAGAGATATTCTCGACCATTATGGGCTCAGCCTTGATAAGTGTTGGATTTGGCATCGTATGAGTTTTCCGTGGGCAACCAACACAAAGCCGAAGATCAAGAGCCTTGCATTGAAATTGGAGCAGCGCCCGGTATCCATTATAGGAGAACGCTTCAGCGTGACCAATGTAGGTCAGCAGGTCAAGTTTGTTCACCCCGTTACCAACGCGGAGCATACGCTGACCGTTACTGACTATGAACAAGATACAATGAGCTTTGACCGTCACTTCTCGGACGGATACGAGCATCCGACACATCTGACAAAGATGGCATATACGCTTGAACCCGAATTGACGAATATGCAGTTCTCGGTAAGCGATACCAAACAGAGTGATGCACCAAAAAAGGCAAAGATAAGTGCGCCGAATAGCGACTTTGCAAGTGCTATTGCCATCATCGGCGGTGCGGACGGCCCCACCTCTGTGATTGTGGGTGTTCCAAAAACCGAAAAGAAGCTCCACGCAGCTTGCTCGGCTCTCACCTTTGAACCGCAAAAGAAGGTGGAGTGGAAAATGACATTTAGAGAAAAGACGGTGGAGGATTTTGAAATTCAAATAAAGGAGTGATAAGGGAATATGAAATGGATTCGTTCTAAACTACCGATTGTTATTCCGATAATCCTTGTTATAGCGTTGGCGGCTGTGTGTGTCAATCTGTGGCAACACAAAACGATTGAAGAAAATGATTTGAAGGTGATGTGCAAGAGTAGTGTCAATGCTGCTATGGAGCATTTTGAAAATTTCCAATCAAACGGAAACGAAGTAGAATACTTTTCGGGTGTGGCTGAGTTCCGTGCCTATATGACAACATATCTTTGTCTTACCGATGAGCCAAGCAATGCTGATTATACGTGGTGCAATATTCTTTATGGCTATATGACAATGAAGCCGGAAGAAGTTAAAGCTAACATTTCCGACCTTATTGATGCCCTTGAATATCTCGCGGAGGATTATGACCACCCTAACGGATTTAACTTAATCAACGCTCTTAACAATAAAATTGCCGCTGAGTAACGGAGGTGCAGTATGAAAAAAGCTTGTGTGTGGTTAGCAATTATTTCTGCAATCGTCCTCTTGATAACATTGGGTGTTGTAGGAGTAAAGCTACTTGACGGAAATTATGATACTATTATAGAAGTATATTTAACAGGGATTTCTTTTGTAATCCTGCTCGGCTCTGTCGTTGGCTACAAGCTTATTGGCAGCCGTTGTCCGCATTGTGGCAAGGTCAATGATACTCTGCTTGGGAAGTCCAAGTTCTGTCCCCACTGCGGAAAGGAACTCTAAATAACAACAATCCGAAAGGAGCGTAATATGAAAAACAAAAAGAAAAACTCTGATGATCAAACTCATTATGTGCCTCTCTATATGTGTTTGGGTATTGCTATTGGTACAGCTATCGGTGCTGCTGCTGATAATCTTGCCGTTTGTATGCCAATCGGTTTGAGCATTGGTATGTGTGTCGGGGTAATATTTGACGCGCAAAATCGCAAAAAATCAAAAGACAACTCCGAGGATAGTAACGACGAAGAATAATCTGATTAAAAGCGAGGTGACATATCCGATGAAGATAACAAAATTTTATAATCCCGAAATACCGTACAGCCTTCACGATATGAACGTGATCGAATTTGAGATAAACGGCGACAATCTCGTAATGCGAACTCAATCGGGTATGGTGAGAACCGCGCCGAATTGGGATCAGGTGGACGGATACCTCGAATTTCTCGATGTGAATTGGGATTATTGCTATGCTACCGTGTGCGAAGGTTATTATGGCAATCTCGGCACTTACGAGGGCAAGACCTTCAAGAAAATGTATCTCAAAGACTTTATTGCCGAGTTTCAGAACGCAGGCTTCTCCATCACGGACGAATACTACGGTCAAGACCGTGCGCTCTATACGGGATATTTCCACAAGGGTGGCACTATGTGTGAGTGTACCATTGAGATATACCATAACAACATCTTGTTCTGTGAACAGACCGACGACACCCGTGAAATGAAAGAGGTCGTATTGAGTGCTGACGGAGATCTGTCGCTCTATTTAGTACCTGCCGACGTTGCGGATAATCTCACCACCGTTGCAAATGAGTTCGCTTTCAACTACGTGTGGCACGGCGAGAAAAGCGGTAAGTTCTTGCAGCTCTATGGAGAGCAGTATCCAGGAGCAACTACTTATATTCGAGAGCTTCTGCCATACCATTGACATCCCAATGAAGGGACTCAACTATATCGGTATTACGCTGATTCCACCGAAATCCTTGGACGCATTTCTAACGGTTATCGGAGATGGCTCAGAGTATGCAGATCTAAGGAAACTGCTGATTGATGCAATGAGCAGAAACAAGTATGTGATCCATTATGGATTGTGAGATAGGAGGTAATCTCGATGAAAAGCATTAAACCAGGACGTGGCCCGTCAATGATGGGCGGTGTGGTTGGAATATTTATGATTGGGTTCGGTATCCTCTGGACCGTCATAGCTGCCCAGACAAGCGGTATCTTTGCAATCTTCGGTGTTCTGTGGACTTGCGTTGCCATTGCAATGACCGTGTATAACTTCAAGAACGCCACCGGAAAGAACAGATACTCCGCTTACGATATTACCGAAGGCAACGAAGAACCCGATCCGCTGAACGAGCGCTTCGGCAATCCACAGACAAACGCACAGAAAAAGAACGATGTTGATAACAAGTTCTGCCCGTATTGCGGAACCCCCGTTGCAGGTGATTTTGAGTTCTGCAATAACTGTGGCAAGAAACTGCCGTGAGCAAAGGAGGCGCCGAAATGGAAGAAAACAAAAAGCAGTTTAATTGGAAAACATTCATAATCGTCCTTATGGCGGTTTTGCTGGCGTTCGCCCTCTATAAAATCGCCACACTTTCCGACGAGATAGATCATCTCAAATCAAGGAACTCTAACCTCACGGGAGATATTCAAATCCTGCGTGAAGAAATCAACTCGATTTACGATAATGTCGATAAGCAATTGAAAAAGCAAGCGAGCCTTATTTCAGGCGTTGATTTTTCCATAGGCAATCCGAGCGAAGATATGAAAACCGTCGAGCTTTCATTGACGGTTGTTCCAAAATTGATTTCTGATGATATGCAGATTTCGGTAACCGTAGATGGAGTTACCGCACCATTAGAAAGAAATGGTAACGAGTTCAAGGGGACGATTGATGTGGGACTTTTTGTAGACTACAATCAATGGCCGTTGCTCTCCATTAAGACAGCAGACGGAACTAAGACCGAGTATTTAGAGGATGTAGATGTTTCTTATATGTTCTCTCGTCATCTGCCGTCTCTGTATGCAGATATGTCCGGTGGTAGTGGAAAATTCTCCGATGGAACATTGAGCGTAGACTTAGGATTTACCGTTGAAACTAAGCCAGCATCCCAAAATGCTCCTATTACCTTCACTTCATTTACACTCATTGAGGAAGTGAATGGCAAGGAAATCAGTAGACAAGACATTACCGAAGAAGTACGCAAATCCGGTGAAAGCTACAACACTCAGTATGTAAAAAACTTCAAAGTTACTTATCTTAGGATCATAGTCGGACAGCTCCGCATAAAATTTGCTGAACACGTCTGCCACACAGTCTTCAATATCGGATGATACATAATAAGAATCGTCAAGTTTGCTTTTGACAACAGCATAAACAAGACCTGTGTACTGATTCATTAATTGTTCCATTCCGGCGTTCGGGTCTTTATGTAGTAGTCAAAGTAACTTGTTATCCTCCATATTCTCACCTCTGTCTTTGAATCGATTCACTATTATATACAATCGAGAACGCAAAATCTTACACATCAATTCGAACCTATATAAAATTTTATCAAAAAATATTTAAAAGGCAAGATTTGAAGTTGCAAATCCAAAACACATAAGGAATCGAAAATTTTTCGAGATTTTGACCAGTTCTGTACTGGTCAAATTGTGGTCAAAATTTTCTGCAAAATAAAAAATTGTGCAGAATGATGAAAAAACGACCGTTTTCAAGGGTTTTAAGCCTCAAAAACGGTCTTTTTTTGGTCGAAGTGCGGAGACTCGAACTCCGTGCCTCCTGGTCCCAAACCAGGCGCTCTACCAGATGAGCTACACCTCGAAGGTGAAAAAACTTATGAAATTGTAGTTCTCACAGAACTGGTCAAAATTGTGGTCAAACCACTTTTACGAGGGTAGGTCAAACGGCAAATGCTCGTTTTTCCTCCGTTTTTCTCGCGTTTCCTCGCTTTTTTGAAGAGGGGATCGGGTAGCGACCTTTAGCTCCCAAAGCAAGCGCGCTACCAACTGCGCTACACCCCGATTTTATGAAATTTTTCAGCAAGCAAATCCGTGACTGTGGGAATTCATGTGGTCGCCCGCAGGTTTTCGCCGTTTTTCAGACCTTCCGCATTGTCGGAAAACCGCCGCGCAGCGGGCCTTTTTGGGAGAACTCCGGATTTTCCAGAACGGCTCGGCGTCACGCTCGCGAAATCGGCGCGTTGCGACATTGATTCTCCCTCCAAAAATAAAATTCGTAAAACGGCAGAGAACCGAAAGAGGGTAGAGCAAACGAAAGGGTGAAGCATGAAAGATTGCCAGCGAAAAGAGCGAAACAATCGGTGTCCAAGTCCAACAGGGAGACTTATCCGCCCATGATTAAGTCGGAGTAGGCGACGCAACCTCTGAACGCGTTATAGTATAGCAAATTATTTTGGAATTGTCAAGGGATTCATAACACACCGATTCTTTAAGTTTGTAGTGTTACAATTGATATGAGACTGAAAAGAAAAAAGGTATAGAAAAAGTGATTGAGTTCTGATAGAATAGTTTTACCACAAACAAATCTTCCAGAAAGGACTCAACCACCATGAAAGAGTATATCACAAAAAAACGGTATTGTCCATACCTTTTGGAAAGAAAAATGCACGCAGTAGAAGTTTATCGCTCGAATTGTCAAATGAAGTGCAACGATTTTTTGATCGATTTCTCATAGTAAATGCAAGGCCTTTCCGATTGCTGCATTTACTTTGGGAATTCACGCTTTTTTAGAGGAGGTGTAAAAACATCCAAAAAAGGACTTGTAAAAGTTCTGAAAATTTGGTATACTTCAAGGGAGGGTTTTGCGTGATAGCGAAATGTGCTTCTGAAGGGTTGAGTGCCGATGTGTTTGGACTTGGAAACTTGGAAATAAAAAATGCAGGCATGCCGGAAAGTCAAAAAAACGCGACGCCGGGATGTAAACTCAGGCAGAAGTACTCAAATATTGAACTGTTGAATGGATGAAACTCAAATAACTTAAATATCGAGAAAAGGATGTACACGTATGGTGAAAACAAAGAGAATGTTCACGGTTGTTCTGGCTCTTTTGCTTGCGTTTGCGCTGATTGGCTGTCATAACGCAGGTCTGGGCATACAAAAGGTTCCAGGCGGAACACAGTCTAGTGGCGTACAGAGTTTTCCAACCTCTCAGGGAACTACTCCTTCTTCTGATTTGCCGCCGACCTCTCTACCCCCGACGTTTCCGTCTTCTCCGGTTTCTCCCGACTCCCCTACAAAAGAACCGAAGAAAGTGTCTTCCTTTACCATGCTGACTGCGGGGGACAATCTGCTGCACACAGGTCTGCTGCGGGACGGACAAATCCACGCGGGCGCGGGAGAGGACTTCCATTTTGACGGATTTTATGAGGAGATTCAGGCGCAGGTTGCTGCCGCGGATTACGCGATTATCAACCAGGAATCCATTATTCTTGCCAAGAGGTATCTTTCCAATAACGCGGAAAACTACCTCAAAAAGAGCACCGGAGGGTCTTTCGTAACGCCTGTAGAGATGCTGGATACCCTGAAAAGACTGGGCTTCGACGCTATTGACATGGCCAATAACCATGCTTTGGATATGGGTTCCGCCGGGCTTCAGTGGTCGCAGGATTATCTGAACACCCGCGACGACATCTTTCACTTCGGCGCGTTTTACGATGAGGCGGATCGGGCGAATATCCGAGTCATCGACGTAAACGGCATCAGGGTCGCGCTGCTGGCCTACACCTATGGCACCAACGTTTCCACGGAGATCGCCTCCAAAGAAGCGGGGTTTCGGTTTCTTGTTCCCTATATCGACGATGAGGTCATGGTAAGGGAACTTGCGGCGGCAGATAAAGTGGCGGATTTTACGGCGGTATTCGTTCACTGGGGAACCGAGTATTCCTTTGAACCGGATGAAGAGCAGAAGAGGGTTGCCAAGATCCTCGCCGAAAACGGGGCGGGGATCATCATCGGTCACCACTCCCACACACTCCAACCCATCGAATACATTTCCGACGGCAAGGGTGGGGAAGTTCTCTGCGCCTATTCCCTAGGCACTTTGATTTCCAATATGGATCAGGATCGGAACATGCTGGCGGGACTGTTCAGTTTCGAACTCACAAAGTGGGACAACGGAGAGGTGACGGTTTCCAATCCCCTGCTTACGCCCACCGTTTGCTTTTACAACATGAGTTACAGGGAAAGCAAAGTGATATATTTGAAGGATTTGACTCCGGAACTGGCCGCCGCGCATGGCATCGGGAACTATCCGAAAAGTTCCACAAAAAAGAATACCATGACGGTGGAGAGAATGTACGAGTATCTGAACAATACCGTGGACAATCGGTTTTTGCCCGAGGAGTATCGCAGGTAAGTTGCGCCCTTTTCCCCTCTCCATGGGTAAATGGTTAAAAGGGAAAAACCGTTGGAAAAATGGGTGTTGAACACACCGTTTTCAAAAAAATTTGTTTATGAAAAGTCTCTGTCGTATGGTGCACAGCCTGCGGCAGGGGCTTTTTACGATTCTAAAATCAGACGCAGACCCGTCACAAGGGAGCGAACGTTTTACACGGATCTACTCCCTACAGTTTAGCAGGGAGCAGAAACTTTATTTGGGAATTGCCCATCGAACTTTCTTTTTTGAAATTTTTCAGAATTTATAAAGAACTTTTCCCGAAAAACCTCTTAATGAGGTTTGAAATAAAGCCTTAACCGACTTTCGCATTCATGTCTTTGGCGGGAAATCCCCACATGTTTTGTTTTTTCCTGTTTGGTCAGGATTTCATCAAATTTTCAAACCGAAAGGTGCGGGGGCTTCCCGCACATTCCAGATTTTCAAAGTTCCACTGGCGCAGTGCCTCATAGACGGCGATGGCGGCGGCATTGGAGAGATTCAGAGAGCGGAGATTTTCTCGCATGGGGATGCGCACGCAGCAGTCTGGGTATTCTTTTAGGAGCCATTCCGGCAGCCCCGCGGTTTCCTTACCCATCACAAGGAAGCATCCTTCGGGATAGGAAACGTCGGTATGACGGCGGGGGGCCTTGGTGGTGTAAAAAAATTTGGGCACATCAGCGGTGCGCTCGAGAAATTCCAGCAGACTGTCATAGTATGTGATGTTCAGTTTGTCCCAATAGTCCAGCCCCGCGCGTTTTACCTGCCGATCGGTGATTTCAAAGCCAAGGGGACGCACCAGATGGAGCGCCGTACCGGTGGCGGCGCATGTACGGGCGATGTTTCCTGTATTCTGCGGAATTTCCGGTTCTATGAGGGCAATGTTTAGTTTTGACCTACCTGTCACGTATGATGGGTTTGTCATGTGTTCCGCGTTTTTCGCGCTTGCGGTGCCCGCCGTATCTGTTGAGGTTTTCATGTCTTCCATGTTTTCGGCCTGCTATATCCGTGCGCCGTTACGCGACGGTTTTTCCTTTTTGCTTTTTGATTTTTCGGCGACAGTATACCATGGATGCAAAAAAAATGCAAGTGCGCAAGGAAATTTACAAAAAACTGTGGCATTTTGGGGGAAAATATGGTATCATAAAAAGAATAGAAGGAAAAGTTCCCGTAGAACGCGCAGAAGAACGTCCGGTGCGCGTGGCGTTGAATGCGCAAGATCTTTATGGTGTCGGAACTATAAACATAAAGAACACGCTATCTGAAATGAATGAAAGACGGAATGTTTGCAAGGAAGGAAAGATCTATGAAACTGTTTGATAAACTCTTCGGAACTTACAGCGAACGGCTGCTCAAAAAATTTGACAAAACCATTGAAAAAATCGACGAGTTGGGAAAGACGTATGAAAAACTGTCGGATGAGGAATTGCAGGCGATGACCCCGGCTTTAAAGGAACGACTGAAAAACGGTGAGACACTGGAAGACATTCTGCCTGAGGCTTTCGCTCTTGTGCGGGAAGCGGACTGGAGAATCCTGGGAAAACGCCCCTTCAGGGTGCAGTTGCTGGGTGGAATCATTCTTCACCAGGGGAAAATTGCCGAGATGAAAACCGGAGAGGGAAAAACGCTTGTTGCTACGCTTCCTGCCTATCTTAACGCTTTGAAGGGGGAGGGCGTGCACATCGTCACGGTCAACGAATATCTGGCGAAAACCGGTTTTGAGGAGATGGGCAGAGTCTACGGGTTTCTGGGACTGACCACAGGGTTGATTTGTCACGACCAGACCACGGAAGAAAAGAAAGAGGCGTATGCTTGCGACATCACCTACGGAACCAACAATGAGTTTGGTTTCGACTATCTGCGCGACAACAGGGTAGTTTATAAGCAGAATCTTACGCAGAGGGGATTTGCCTATGCCATTGTGGACGAGGTAGACTCCATTCTGGTGGACGAGGCAAGAACGCCGCTGATCATTTCAGGGCAGGGGGAAAAACCAACCGATCTGTATGGGCGTGCCAATGATTTTGTCTCCAAACTGCGGGTATACCGCATCAAAGAACTGGACGACAAGGAACTGCACGACGATGTGGACGCCGACTACATTGTGGACGAAAAGGCGAAAACCGTGGTGCTCACCGCGTCCGGTACCGAGAAGGCTGAGAAATTCTTCGGAATTGAAAACCTTTCGGACCCGGAAAACTCCACGATTGCGCATCATATCAATCAGGCCATCCGCGCTTGGGGTATCATGAAAAACGACGTGGACTATATTGTGAAGGATAACGAGGTGCTCATTGTAGACACCTTTACCGGTCGTATCATGCCCGGCAGACGGTTTTCCAACGGTCTGCATCAGGCCATTGAAGCGAAGGAAGGTGTGGAGATTCAGAAGGAAAACCAGACGCTGGCGACCATCACTTTCCAAAACTTTTTCAGAATGTATAAAAAACTTTCCGGCATGACCGGTACGGCCATGACCGAGGCAGAGGAATTCGGTGAGATTTACAATCTGGACGTGGTGGAGATCCCCACGAATAAACCGATGATCCGCATAGACCACAACGACCGGGTATACAAAACTTTGCGCGGGAAATACGCCGCCATCATCAGACAGATCGAGGAGTGTCATGCCAAGGGACAACCGGTGCTGGTGGGTACCGTTTCGGTGGACAAATCCGAGGAACTTTCAAGACAGTTGAAATTGCACGGAATCCAACACACCGTTCTGAACGCAAAATATCACGAAAAGGAAGCCGAAATCGTGGCGATGGCGGGAAAATGGGGAAAAGTCACCATTTCCACCAACATGGCGGGCAGAGGAACCGATATCATGCTGGGCGGCAACCCAGAGTTCATGGCCAAACAGCAGATGCGCAAAGAGGGGTACGACGAGGAGGTCATCGGATTGGCGGTGGGCACCTCTACGGCAGTCTCCGAGGAGGTTCTGCAGGCAAGAGCGGTTTTTAAGCAACTGTTCGAAAAGTATAAGGAGGAAATTCGTCCCGAATATGAGGCGGTGGTCAAGGCGGGCGGACTGTTCATCGTGGGCACCGAACGGCATGAGAGCAGACGCATCGACAATCAGCTTCGCGGCCGTTCGGGCAGACAGGGGGATCCCGGAGAATCTGTGTTTTTCCTCTCCATGCAGGACGACCTTATGCGAATTTTCGGTTCCGACCGGATGCTTGCCATTGCCGACAAACTCAACGTTCCCGAGGATCAGCCCATTGATGCGAAAATTCTCTCCAACTCCATCGAAAGCGCGCAGAAACGGTTGGAAAGTATGAACTTTGAACGCCGTAAGAACGTGCTGGCATACGACGACGTGATGAACCGTCAGCGCACGGTGATATACAATCAGAGAAGAGAAGTACTGGATGGCGTGGATCTGCATGAGAAGATCCTGAAAATGATGCGCGAAACGGCCCTTGAGGCGGCAAACAGGTATTTTTCGGGTGAAACACCTTCGGAATATAACTTCGAGGGACTCAAGCAGTATTTTGCGGGGTTGATATACGGTCCGGAGGATCTGGAGTTTACCGACGAGGAAAAGAAAACTCTGAAAAAGGAAGAACTGATTGATGATCTTTTGGGGCGTGTTGAAAAACTCTATGCTTCAAAGGAAGAACTGTTCTCTCCGGAGCAGCTTCGGGAGATCGAGCGCGCGGTGCTCCTGCGGCAGGTGGATACCAAGTGGATGGATCATTTGGACATGATGGACGATCTGAGGGGCGGAATCGGTTTGAACGCCTATGCCCAACGAAACCCCATCGTGGAATATCAGATCGCCGGTGGAGAGATGTTCGATGAAATGGTGGCATCCATCAGAGAGGATACCGTTCGCATGCTTCTTTCGGTGACGCCAAGGGTGGAAGTGAAGAGAGAGTCGGTGGCGAAGGTTACGGGGCAAAGCGGCGGGGGAATCCCTGCAAATGCCGCGCCCAAACCGAAGAAAGTTCCGACGGTTCTGAAAAACGGCAAGAAAGTGGGAAGAAACGATCCCTGTCCCTGCGGTTCGGGCAAAAAGTATAAGCAGTGCTGTGGGAGAAATCAGGCGAACGGCGAATAAAGCGGATGCGCCCGACGCGGCAAGACGCGAAGAAACGCCAAAATGGCGCGCACTTCGGTGAAAACAGTCTCATAGCAGGGTATTGCGGCGGCCGGGCAGAAGAATGCCGGGCAAAAGAATGCCGGGCAAAAGAATGCCGGGCAAAAAAATGCCAGGCAGTCGAAAGACGGATTGGCAGGACAGCGGGATAAACCGGACGGAAAAAATAAAAATGCGGAAATTTCGGTGCGGCAAGAGCACGCCGCCCCGGGAAGGGAGTTTTTCGCCTTGCGCGAAAACACAGCGGAGGATATGGGATTCGGATTGCTGTTTGTGGGATACACGCTGGTTCTTTGCATGAGCGGATACGGGGTGTTGCCGGCGTTTATCGGATATTTTGTCTGCATGTATGCCTGCCTGAAACTGTCCGAATATGAGGAGAAATTCCGATGGGCGGGCTGGACCTTTGGCGGTGTAGGGGCATTTTCCTTTGCTCAAAGCGCTCTGCAGTTGACGGCGCTGCTTGATGGCAACACACTGTTTTCCGATGTTGTCAACCGATTTCAACCGATAGGGGAACTGGTGTTTTACATTGGGCAGTGGATGCTCCTTCCAGCGCTGATCTCCATCACTGCCGAAACCGGCAGAAAGAAAACCCTGTTTGCCTGCCGACGCAACAGTGTGCTGTTCGTTGTGATGTTCTTTCTTTACGTAGTCGCAAACGTTCTTTTGTATACCGATTGGGAGTATGGCAGGTATTGTTTGATATATACGGTGATTTCAAGGTTCGTGGTACTGCTTCTCAACATGATCAGCGTTTTCTCCTGCTACATGTGGATTTGCGCCGAAGGACAGGAGGAAGAGGAAGCGGCAAAAGAAAGCAAACTCAATGAAAGCGTGACATCCTTCTTCAAAAAGGAAAAAAAGACGTCGGAGCGGAACACAAAGAAAAAAAGCGGGAGAGGGGGGAGAAAATGAAAAAAAAGGAAAGGATCTTTTTGCGAGAATGCATTGACTGGCGCTGGATTCTTGTAGGCCTGCTCTTCTTTATCAATCCCAATATCTCGGTATTGGATTTTCTCCCGGATTTTATCGGTGCGGCGCTTGTGATCGTGGGATTTACTCATCTTGCGGAAATCGATGAACGTGCCGGATCCGCGCGCAAGGCGCTTTTGATTCTCGCATTTGTAAACGGAGCGCGTTGTCTTTCCCTGCTGTTGCTGCGGCAGTCCACCGGAACGGTGTGGCCGCTTATTTTCACTTTTGTTTTCGGTATTGGCGAGGCGGCGCTTTTCATTTACGGGATGCTCAAACTGTACGCGGGGATCATCTATCAGGCTATGCGCCGGAACGCTTCAGCGGTATATACCGGATTCACGGCGTTAAACGGTCTTACCGTGCTTGTTGCGGTTTTAAAGAATCTCCTCAGTTTCTTGCCTGAGTTGACAACGCTTTCCTCCGATTTCGGATTGGTGGAGAATATGGGGGGCGGAGCACAGGTGCAAGAGTTCATATACACGGCGCTCACCCTTTTAAACGTGACGGTGGTGTGTTTATACGGCGTTGGTTGGTGGGTATATGTTTTAAAATTCTTTCGAACCGTGGGACGGGAAAAACCCTTCCTCGCCTCGGTGGAAGCGACATACTTTGACGAGGTGGGTTCCAAACACGAAGTACTGACCTATCGGGCGTTGAAGGATGCGGGAAAACTCTTTTTTATCGGATTGTTCTTTTTGCTTCCTGCGCGAATGGACGGCACTGATTTTCTCCCCGATTTTGTTGCGGCACTGCTTCTTTTTCTGGCGATCTTCCGTCTGCGTTTTCTCTATCCGCGCAGGGGTCGCGCGGCGATGATTGGCGGTGGAGTGTACGGATTCTTCGCGGCGGGAGAATGGATCGGCGAACTGGTGTTCAACAGGGGAATGATCATCGACTATAACGCCGGATACTATGATTCGGTGTCAACAATTTTGCTGCATCACCCTGAAAAACTCCCCGGTTACTTCTTTCTTGTGGCGGCAAGCATTCTTAAATATGTAGCGTTGGCGGCGTTTTTGTTCCTGATCTGCCGCATGTTCGTACCGATCATTGCCGATCATACCGGAACGGCTTATGAACTTTCACAGGCGGAAAGTTCAAAAAAGGGCGGGGAAGTCCGCCGGAAACTTACCGTGTTTAGACGGTGTCTGACGGTTCTCTGTTTTCTTTGCGCCGGATCGGGAATGCTTCATCGGTTGCTGCGGATGTTCGCTGGAAGCATGGCCGTGCAGTATGTGGAGATTGTTTTTACCCTCACGCTTTTGGGAACATTTCTTGCGTTCCTCTCCAAACTGGAGGAGGGTATCGACAACAAATACTATATGGAAAGATGACGCCTTCGCTGCGCGCCCTGCGCTCTCTGCCCGTGCCTGAAAGAGTACACTTGGGGCAGAGAAAACCAACCGACGGGAAAGAGAGGGGGACAGGAGGAAAACCGGTGGCTCTATTTTGAATTCTGTAACCTCAGACGGAATTGAAAAAATTTCCCCAACCACTTTCAATTTCCCAAAAAATATGGTATACTTTTGGGGAAAATTTCAGGACAACGGCTTCCGGGAAATGCGTCCCGGAAAATAAAAAGGAGAATAGATATGGCACATCAACTTCAAAAATCTTCATTTGCTGGGGTAAAAGGGCCCGTTTTGACCATCGTTATGGACGGTGTGGGCATGGCGCCTGCGGGCGCGGGCAACGCCGTGGCGTTGGCCAACACCCCGACCCTTGACAGGCTGGCAAAAGACTATCCGCTGCGCAAACTGAAAGCTCACGGAACCGCGGTGGGGCTGCCCTCCGACGACGATATGGGCAACTCCGAGGTGGGACACAATGCGCTGGGTTCCGGGCAGGTGTTCGCGCAGGGAGCGAAACTCGTCTCGCTCTCTATCGCATCAGGAAAAATGTTTGCGTCGGAAACGTGGAAAGCGCTGATTGCCAATGTTTTAAAAGGCGGAACGCTGCATTTTCTTGGACTTTTCTCCGACGGCAACGTGCATTCTCATATTGATCATCTGAAGGCTATGATTGTCAAGGCCAAAGAGGAGGGCGTGAAAAGGGTTCGCGTACACATTCTGTTGGACGGCAGGGACGTGGGGGAAACATCGGCGCTGGAGTATGTGGAACCTTTTGAAGTTTTTCTTGACGGTCTGCACTCGGAGGATTTCGACGTTCTGATCGCTTCCGGCGGCGGAAGAATGCAGATCACTATGGATCGGTATGAAGCAAACTGGGCGATGGTGGAGAAGGGCTGGCAAACTCACGTTCTGGGACAGGGTAGGCAATTCTGCTGTGCGAAGAAGGCTATCGAAACTTACAGAGAAGAACTGCACGTTATCGACCAGGACCTTCCGGCGTTCGTTATTGCGAAAGATGGGAAACCCGTGGGAACGGTGGAAGACGGCGACAGCGTGATTTTCTACAATTTCAGAGGAGACAGGGCCATTGAAATTTCAAAAGCCTTTGACGGTGGGGAAGATTTCGTAAAATTCGACAGGGTTCGCGTGCCGAAAGTACTTTATGCGGGTATGCTGGAATATGACGGCGACGCACATATCCCTTCAAGATACCTGGTAAATCCTCCGGAGATCACCAATACCATGGGGCAGTACCTTGCGGAAAGCGGAATACCGCAGGCGGCAATTTCCGAGACTCAGAAATACGGACATGTGACCTATTTCTGGAACGGTAATCGTTCGGGCAAATTTGACGAGGAGAGGGAGACATACGTGGAAATTCCCTCGGATGTGGTTCCTTTTGAACAGCGCCCATGGATGAAATGCGCCGAAATCACCGACAAACTGATTGAGATGATTCGCTCGGGCAAGTATCGGGCAATTCGCTGCAATTTTCCCAACGGCGACATGGTGGGACACACCGGTTCTCTTGAGGCTACGAGGATCGCGATGGAGGCGCTGGATTTGCAGCTTGCAAGAATTTTGCCGGTAATCGACGAGGTGCGGGGTGTGGCCCTGATCACGGCGGATCACGGCAACGCCGACGAGATGTACGAAGTGGACAAGAAGACCGGTCAACCCAAATGCGGCAAGGACGGGAAATACAAGGCAAAAACCAGCCACACGCTCAATCCTGTACCCTTCATCGTTTACGATAACTTCTACAGCGACGCGTATACTGTAAAGGAGAGCGGAAAGAACGGTGGATTTGGGCTTGCCAACGTTGCCGCTACCGCGGTTACTTTACTGGGCTATGAAGCGCCCGACATGTGGGAAGAATCGATCATTGAGTTGAAATAAAGATGTTTTCCCATATTTTTGCCGCCGGCAAATGAAGAAACACTCTGAAAACAACAATTGAATACCACCGAATGCGCAGAAGCGAAGGCGGGTGACGGCACAGAAGACGAAAATTCTTTCTGTGCCGTCTTTTTCGCCAAAAATAAAACTGTGCAGTTTGAAACTCATTGTATTTTCCTTTTCTTGGCGGACTGTGATCCTGTCGATGTGTAAGCAGAGGAAGGTACGGTGGCAAAAATAAAACAGATTCCCTGATACCGATTTCTTCGCGGATACTGACTTCTTCGCGGGCACCGACCTCTTTGCGGGCACCGACCTCTTTGCGGGCACCGACTTCTTCGCGGGCACCGACCTCTTTGCGGGCACCGACTTCTTCGCGGGCACATATGGATCAAACGCGTGTAGAGCCATTGTACGAACGGGAATGACAATCAAATCGGCAAGTGGATAGAAAGGGTTCTTTTTCTGCCGCAGTCTGATCCCGTTTTGTCCGACCCTTGGATAAGTCACGGCAGCACTCTTGGAGAAAGGACGTCTGCGGAAATGCGGATGTCTTCGATTGCTCCATAACAGTTGGAATTTTCTTGACACCATTTGACGGCGTATGTGCACCGCGCGATTCGCGCAGCGCCATTTTCACGGGTTCTCCACGTTTTTGCGCGCGAAATCTTTCGGTTCGCACTTGACGGTTTTTCCCTTTAACTGTATAATGGGTTTGGACATGTTCTCTTACTCCTTTCGAATGTTTGTGTGTCAACTTCATTCTACCGGAACTTTCTGAGCATGTCTGCCTTTTTTGCTCTTTTTCAATTTGCGAAGAACTATACACCGTATCTTACCGAGTGTGGAGACGCCTTCTGTGCTTTCTATTCTCATGATATAAAAACGCGCTCCCGATTTTTTAAGAATCAGGAGCGATTTTTTGTTTTGTGTATTTGGGAAAACACCGTTGGTTTCGGAACCATCGGGTTCAGCAAAATCGGTGAGAGCATGGAAGGAGCTGCAGGGGAGAGGAGGATTGAAGAATTGAACTTTGGCTGAAACTGTAGACGAAGCAAAAAATATCATACGTTTTTTGTCTCGCCTTGTAAAAGCCGCTGTCCCGGTGAATTTGTAAAAACCGGAACAAACGGGGAACGGCACATGAAAAAACAGGCCCCGAAAATCAAAATCAAAAAGGAGGAATGAAGAATGAAAGAGATTGACATTCATACGGTGGATCGCGGCACTCTTGTCGATATTCGTGACGTGGTCATCAAAAAAGAATTTCCAAAGGAGAAACGCGTGATAGACTATATTCGGCAGGTGAGAAATCCCTATTGCTATATTGACCGCGGCGTGGTTGTAAAACTGTCTTTTAAAGGGGCGGGGAGTTTGGAGGATTGCCTTGTTTCGTGTATGGACACAAAAAATTGAAGAGGTTTTGCGTAAAGATCAACAAGGGATGGATGCGCTTGCCAAGAAGCGTAAAAAATGAACGATTTAAAGAGTTTACCTGCGGGCTGTAAGACGGCACAGTTTTCTTGGGTAGAAATAATAGTATTCAAGAAGTCATTGATTCTCCGGTTTACGACCGCAAGGTTGGAGATTGGAGGTTCGTGGTTTTATGATTCTTTCAGGAAAGAAGTTTGCGGGGGCAGCGTATTTAAGGCTGTCAAGAGAAGATGGCGATAAATCTGAAAGTGACAGTATCGGCAATCAGCGGGAACTGATTGCCGATTATGTAAGCCATCAACAGGGACTTACCATCGTTTCGGAGTATGTTGACGACGGACATACGGGTACAAATTTTGAACGTCCGGCGTTTATGAGAATGATGGAAGACGTAAAAAGCGGGAAAATCAACTGTATCATCGTAAAGGATCTGTCGAGATTTGGCAGAAACTATATTGAAACAGGTCGATATCTGGAAAAGATTTTCCCACTTATGGGAGTGCGTTTTGTTTCCATTTTAGATCAGTATGACAATTCCGGCGAAGGCGATGACGTACAGCAGATGATCGTACCGTTCAAAAATCTAATCAACGACGCATATTGCAGGGATATATCCGCAAAGATCAGAAGTCAACTTGACGTCAAACGAAAGAACGGAAAGTTTATAGGCAGTTTTGCCTGTTATGGGTATCGCAAAGATCCCAAAGATAAAAATCATCTTGTGATAGACCAGACGGCGGCGGAGACGGTACGAATGATTTTTCGCATGAAATTGGAGGGAAGCAACTCCAAGCGAATTGCAGAAACGCTCAACGGTATTGGTATACTTCCTCCCGCGGAATACAAGAGAAACTGTCAGATGAATTATGACTGCGGATTTCGTTCCGGTAAGAATCCGAAATGGGAAATTGTTTCGGTAAACCGTATTCTCACAAACGAAATATACACGGGAACAATGGTGCAGGGGATCAACCGCAAGGTCAATTACAGGATAAAATTAAGCCGTCCTGTGCCAAAAGAAGAATGGACAAGAGTGGAGGGAACGCATGAAGCGATCATTGAGCGAGCCGTATTTGACAACGTTCAGAAACTTTTTGGGACCGACACAAGAACCGCGCCGGGCAGGGAGACTGTGTATATGTTTTCCGGAATTGTCGTATGCAAGGACTGCAAAGAAAATATGGTACGGCGTACAAGTAAGAGAGCGGGAAAGGTATACGGGTATTATCATTGCAGTACATACAAAAGCGGCAAAGGCTGCACGTCGCATTTGTTAAGCGTTGAAAAGTTAGAAAATATAGTTTTGAAATCGGTCCGTACACGAATCGGTTGGCTTGTCAGGGCGGAAGAGGCATTGAAACGGATGGACTGTACCAATGAGGAACAGACCGGTATCAAACTTTTGAACAGTTATATTGAAGCGGAGGACAACGAGATCGAGCGGTACAATTTTCTAAAAACAAAAGTATATACGGACATGTTGGACGAATTGATCACAAGGGAAGAATACGAGGTTTACAGCAAACGTTTTTCTGAAAAACAGGACGCCGCAAAAGTTCGGAAAACGGTTTTGCTGGATAAAAAATGCAGACTGCTTGCGAATAAAATCCATCTGAAACCCTGGATTGAGGAGTTCAAGCAATACAAAGACATTGAAAAACTGGAACGGCAGGTTGTCGTAAAACTAATTGAATGCATTGAAATCGGCAGCAAGGACGAAGTCACCGTTCACTACCGCCACGAGGACGAAATGAAAGAACTGTTTGAATTTGTGGGCATATTTGGCGGCGATGATGGGGAAATGGAGGCGGAATTGTGAGAGTGGTTTGTTATACCCGCGCCACATCCTGTTTGAAAGGGGACGTTTCGGCTGCCGACAGTATTTCCGTACAGAACGCGCATATCAAAGTCTACGCTGAGAAACACGGATGGAAAGTCGCGGGGAAATACAGCGACCGTAAAAAGAATTATGAGGAGAACACGGCGTTTCAGGCTTTGCTGCAGGATGGTATGATTCGCAAATTTGATCTTGTGATCGTTGACTCGGTGTATCGCGCGGGTAAGGATTTGTGGAATGCAAAGGAAGTGCTCTTGCAGACATTTCACTATGCGGGCATCGGGTTTGCAGTGGTTGAAGACGATTACTGCAGTCTTGGAAGAAGCAATGAGGAAGCAGATTTGTATTTCGATGAAAAATACGGAAAATTGCGCGGAGAGACGATTCGTTATCACGTCAACGAGAGGAACAAGAACGGCATACTCTCGTGGAGCGATGCGAAATACGGATATAAGTTCTCGGAGGACCGCCGACTTGTAGCGGATAAGGCGACGGCTCCGATTGTGAAGCGAATTTATGAGATGGCCGCGTCCGGAATCAACCCTCAAAGAATTGCGGAGATTTTATCCGAGGAAAAGGTTCCTTCACCGCTTTCGAAGAGAGGAACCAACGTAAACATTCAGGATCCTTTCAAATGGACAAGACTTTCGGTCCGTAGACTTTTGGATAAGACAGTGTATATCGGTCATTGGATCAAGCATGTGCAGGGCAAAGAAATTACAATGACAAACGAGCCGATTGTTTCATTGAATGTTTTTGAAAAAGCGCAGGAATTTCTGAAGAAAAACAGTAGAACGGAAAGGATGTCTGCACAAAAATATATGTACGCAGGCATTGTGTGCGATCGGAAGAATGGATTTTGTCTGCGTTGCCGAACGGGTAAATCGGGAGAAAAATTTCTGGTATATGCCAAACCGCCAAAAGGAGAGTTGCACGGAGGAAAACTTTCTCTTGAAACATTGAACAACGCGGTATACGCGGCTCTCCGCGCTGAGCAAAAGAAGGCAAGACGGATTTTATCCTGTATCAAAACCGATGAAGACCGACAGAAGAAGTATGCGCTTTCTGCGTTGCGTGATTCCTGTGAAGTTCACGCTTTTACGATCGCCAAACTCGAACGGGAACGTATGGAAAAATACAAACTTTATACAGGCAGACAGATATCGGAAGAGGAAATGGAGCGTTGCGAGAAAGCGTATCAATCCGCGGTAAAAGACAGGGAGTCTATTTTTGCCTCGTTTGAAGAAAAGAGAAAAAGAATCAATAAGGTATTTGGCGAAATGAATCCGTGGCTGAAACTGTTTCTTTTGTGGGATGGTAAAATGCCGGGCACGAACAGAGAATTCAGAAAATATATTGCGAGGATTGAGATAGAGGAATTCCGTACGATTAGAGTGATCCCGAACTATGAGGATTGGTATATGGATTTTCCGCTAAAATGGAGGAATAACAATGGCGAGGAAGAGCAGGAAAAATATCAATAATATGAACATTGAGAATACATCCGATCTGAACTGTGCGTCGGTATCTCGCCTTTCGTCAAAGAAGGATGCTTTATCCACCGCGGCATATATCCGGCTGTCAGTTGAAAATAACGGGTATGAGACAGACGACAGTCTGAAAAATCAAATAGCCCTTGTGGAATCCTTTGTCCGTCACCGTGATGATTTGGTTTTAACCGAAATATTCGTTGACAACGGTTACAGCGGAACAAGATTTGACAGACCGGAATTTGTGCGGATGATGAATGCGGTTAAAAACGGAAAAATACAGTGCATTGTAGTGAAGGATTTATCCCGTTTCGGAAGGGATTATCTTGAAACGGGGTACTATATCGAAACGGTGTTTCCACTGCTCAACGTAAGATTTCTTGCGATTACCGACGACTTTGACAGTGCGCGTGAATCCGATATGAACAGTATTACCATGCCG
>CANQNM010000021.1 GCA_947625265.1 uncultured Clostridia bacterium | reverse complement strand
AATGTTTGCAGCGGGTCGAGCCTTTGAACAGATAAGAAATATGGTGGGTTATCCACACTTAAACGTTAAAATTGCAGCAACTCATGGTGGTATTTCAGTTGGAGAAGACGGAGCAACTCATCAATGTCTTGAAGACGTGGGCATTATGCGCACCATCCCCAACATGACGGTGATCACCCCCGCGGACGCGGTAGAGGCAAGACTGGCGGTTTTCGCCGCTGCCGAACACGACGGGCCGGTGTACATGCGGTTCGGCCGGTCGGCTGTGCCGGTAGTTTTTGACGAAAACGCTTACCGGTTCGAAATTGGAAAGGGCGTGCAGTTGTTGTCAGGCGAAGACGTGACCATCGTTGCGGCGGGCATCACGGTGGAAATGGCGCTGGAAGCTGCGCAGCTCCTCGCGAAAGAGGGAATTTCTGCAGCGGTCATCAACATGGCGACCATCAAGCCCATCGACAGAGAACTTCTCGTGAAGGCCTCCCGACAAACCCGCGCCATTGTCACAGCGGAGGAGCACAACATCATCGGAGGACTGGGTTCCGCGGTCTGTGAGGTGCTCTGCGAGGAGGCTCCTTGCGTTGTGGAAAGAGTGGGAATCGCCGACGTTTTCGGAAGATCCGGATCGGTTCCCGATCTTTTACTACACTACAAACTCACCGCCGAAGAAATCGCCCGGCGCGCCAAAATCGCCATGAAAAAAGCCGGAAAGTAACCGGCAAAAAGGAAATAAACAAAAAACAAACAGGAACCGCCCCGACCACCGGGAAGCGGTTCCTGTGATTTTTCAATGTATGACGGGTACGGATATACGGTGCGAATATACACGCACCGGAACCGCCGGGCAAAACAAAACCGTTTTTTAAAATGAATTTTTTGTTCCCGTTTCGCTCACCGTCACTTACGAATTTTTCACGAAAAACCCATTCCCGCGAATCGCGAATTCAGTCCAACGGCACAACGAATTTCTGCCTGTATTCTTCGAAATATTTTTTAAAGGCCTGACTGTTTACAATGGTTTCAGAATACTTGTGCTCCTCCGCATTGATGTTGCTGCCGTGCTGGACACAGAAAGCAATGTTGGAACAGTGATCCGCTACCCTTTCAAGATTGGTAAGCAGGTCATTGAAGATGAATCCCGAAAGAACGGTGCACTCCTCAGTCTGAAGTCTCTCGATATGCTTCGCTTTCAAAAGTTTGCACATCATATCCACTACTTCCTCCAAAGGTTCGATGCGCATCACCGCCTCGGCGTTGCCATCCATAAAACTCTTTTCGGAAAGAAGCAAAATTTCCGAAATGGCGTCAATCAGATACTGAATCTCCTGCCGCGCTTCGGGAGAAAAAACCACCTTCTTCTCATTGATTTCCGCCGCAACCTCGGCAATGTTCACTGCGTGGTCGCTGAGCCGCTCAAAATCCCCAATGGCGCTGAGAAGTTCGGAAACCTTCGCCTGCTGTAGGGTAGTTAACTCATTTTTGCTCATTTTTATCACAAAATTGTTGAGTTTATCCTCATATTTGTCCACAAGCGCTTCTTTGGCCTGAACTTTCTGATATTTGGTTCTGTCAAATTCATGAATCAGTTTCATCGCACGGAAGAGGTTTTTCTTAGCAATTTCAAACATCTTGAGCGCTGCGGTATTTGCTTTTTCAAGAGCCACGGGTGTGTAGTCAAGCAATCTATCGTTCAGACTGTCGATCTCCTCCATGTCCTCGTTTTCTTCCGGACGCACGGGAACAATGAGACAGCAGATCTTTTCGATGGGTTTGTGTCCAAGCAGAAGAAACGGCGCGGCGAGCACCCGCATACCGGTATTCATGACGGCAATGCCCAGAACCGTGGAAGGCGTGTCGAGCAGTGAAGGAAAAAAGAAACTGAAAGGAATGTACGCAAGGTATATAATGGGGATGCAAAGCATATTTGAGATCAAGTAACTCCATGCGGCACGTTTGCCGTTGCGCGTTCCGTTAAACATGGCGAGTATAACAGGGGAACTGGCACCCACGTTGATTCCGAGAATCAGCGGCAGGCAAACCGAATAGGGTAAAGCGCCCGTCACGCACAGCGCCTGCAAAATTCCCACAGACGCCGAGGAAGACTGCAAAATCGCCGCCACCACAATGCCCGCAAGGATACCCAAAATGGGATTTTTAAAGACGGTCAGAATATTTTGAAAAGCAACGCTGCTTTTCAGAGGCTCCACTGCGTCCGAAATCAAAGTCATGGACAAAAGCAGCGTTCCCAGACCCAGACAGATCAACCCGATGTTTTTGGTAGTGCTTCTGTTGCAGAACATATACATGATAATGCCTGCCAAAGCAAGATAAGTAACCAAGGCCGATGTGCCGATCAGCACAGAAACGAGATTTTCGCCCCCCGAACCGCCCGCGTTTGACAGGGTCAGAAGCCATCCGGTCATAGTTGTGCCGAGATTTGCGCCGAGAACAATGCAAATCGCCTGCGAAAGTTTCATCATTCCGGCGTTTACAAAACTTACTGCCATCACGCTCGTGGCGCCTGAGGATTGAATCACTGCCGCCACTAGCGTCCCGAGAAAAAATCCCTTGATCGGCGTGGAAGAAAGGTGCCAGAGATATCCCTCCACCCTCGGTCCCGCTACGCGCTTCAGTCCGGCGCCCATCAGAGACATACCGAAAAGAAAGAACGCTATTCCGCAAAGCAACGACAGAATGTTCGAAAAATTCATAAACTTTCCCCCGAACTGTTCGTTCGGTCTTCCCATCCTTTACCGTTTTCCTTGATTTCACACACGTTTACATACGCGCTCCAAAGCGCCCGTCGGCCGTTCACCCGTCGATCCCCGATCCGTCGATCCCCCGACAGTCGATTTTCAACCCGTCAAACTCCGGATCCGATCATCAAAACACGATCTTTCCTACCGCGTTCCTTCCCTGCCGCTTCACCGTCACCGTGCATAAACCGCCCAGAACTCTCCAAACCTACGCGGGCGGGAAAAACCCAAACATACGCCCGCTTTTTTATTATACCATCAAATCTTAACAGTTGTAAAGACCCATTTTTGTTTTTTGCGAAAATTTGCAATTTTGCAATGTGGCCGTATTTTCGATTCTTTCTTTATAAGGACTTTTGCAAGTTTCACAGCATCCGCTTTTTGTTTGGGAGAAATCCTTTCCAAGATGATGCTCCAAACTGTGCGACGGATTGCCCCACGGAGAAGCATGCGGCAGCGTCTTCACGCATAAATATACAAAATATGTAATCTCCGTTTTCCCATCTATAAACATGAAAATGTTCAAATTTATTCCTATAAATTTGAATGTTTAAGGGAATTTCAGAATTTCAGCGACGAAAATATCGCCTGCCTGCTCTCATTCCCGTTCATTCCTGTTCCGTTTTTTTCTGAACGCTTCAAAATTTTTTAAACCGGGGAATGTGCACGGCAGATCCGCCGGCGGCCTTTCAAGGGAGAAACGTGCTGACAGGCAGGGAGAATATACAACAACGTTGAGGGGCGGGAAAACTCCCGCCCCTCTCCTTGAAAGACGTTCCGATTATTTCAGATCGTTCTCATACTTCTCGATCATCTTTTTCACCATCTGACCGCCGACGGAACCCGCCTGACGGGAGGTGATGTCGCCGTTGTAACCCTGCTTCAGGTTCACACCGACTTCGCTGGCAGCTTCCATCTTGAACTTGTCAAGAGCAGCCTTTGCTTCGGGAACGAGTTTGTTGTTTCTGCTTGCCATTTTTAGTTTCTCCTACGTTTATACTTACACTTGTGCAAGTGAACCATAGTTCACCCGTCTGATTCTAATCCGAAAAAGTAGGCTTTTTGCTCTCTTTTTTCGGTATTTTTGAGCAAAAAGCCTCAGATTTTCTCTTGTCGATTTACTTTGCTTTACTGATCTGTTCTTCGGTTTTTGCTCTGTCAATAGTATAATCACGCGCCAAGAATCTATTTATGGTATTTTTTTGAAATTTTTAAATTGGTTTCACGCACTCGGAAAACCGTTTAAAACCCATTACCAATGCAATTGCGGCGTCAGCGACAACTGCATATATCGGCAAAAGCCTGCCGCCCCCAGACGTTCTGTGCCTAAAAAGTCTCCTCAGGAACGCTTCGTTCCGGTTTCCTCATAGCACCGATAGGCAATTCCCTTGTCGTTAAACCAAATGGTGATCATCACCGTTTCTTCTTTGAACTGCTCGCCGTTTACATCAACGTAGTATGAACAGCAGGTATCCTTGTACAATCCGTCCGCCTGGGGAAATTCTCCGCAGGTGTCAAACATACCGTACCTATCGGTAATCTGGGAAGAGTTCTTCCCAAGGATCCACAGTTTGCTGTATCCGTGCATACTTGTTCCGCAACTGCACAGCAACGCCAGCAAAAGAACCGTCGCAGCAACCGCCATGAGAATTTTTCTTTTCATGTTTCTTGACCTTTCCCTTTCTATAAAAAGGATAAATTTCTAAAAGTATAAACATGTAAGGAAGCAAATATTCATTGTGATGCCACCACAAAATATGAACGATGGACCGTAGACGTCGCATACCGTCTCTCAGGGTATCCCCAATTTTTGACGTGCGGTTTTCGGTTTTCAGGAACCTTGCCCAAGACGTGCAATGCCGGTGGAAACCGCCTTCAACTGCCCGCCAGACGATCTATACGCTGAAAACTCAAACATATTTTCTATGGAAATTGGAGAAACCGATATCCACAAAAGAAGATACATAGTCTCCCGGACGAATGTCGGTACCCTGTGCATCGACAAGAGTATATTCGCTTCCAATACGTCCCACCACCGGAAGACGCTTTCCGCCCCAATCCACGAAAAGACCATGGGTGTACGAATAAAAAGTTCGGGAAAATCCCCTCAGAAGTTCCCTCATCCCGAAGTTGTCCACACGCTTTTCAAGTCCGAAACCCGACTGCCTGCCGATAGAAACAATCGCAACATCGGTATCCCGTTTTAACCTGCAAATCGAGGCATAACCCACCGTTTGCCCTCTCAGCAGTCTGCGGCGATCAACAACCATGGCGTGAAACATGCCCACACGCTTCAGAGAAATCGGTACAGGAACCGGAAGTCTTCCTACCAGGGCGGATCCGACGCGCACCGCGTCCAGTCGTGTCTGCGGGAAACGCAATGCCGCACAGGAGTTTGCAATGTGACGCATTCCCACATCATATCCGGACTTTTGCAGATATCCCACAGTTTTAAGAAAACGGTCCAACTGTTTTTGCGTCAGATTACAGTTCTTTTCAAAGGAAGCGGAAAAGTGGGAAAAAACGCCTTCAAAGGAAAGATTTTTGGTTCGGTAGATTTTCTCAAGTTCCTGAAAATCGTTCCACACCGTCCCGAACCTCCCCATTCCCGTATCTATCGCCACGTGAACCCTCGTTGCCTCTTTCCCACCGGTTTTTGCGTAAAATTTTGCGCTCTGCACACCCGAAACCGTGAGGATGATATTATTTTGCACCATTTCATGAAAAATTTTTGCATCAGCAACAGGAGCAAGAAGGAGAATGTCCTCCGAGGTGTATCCGCATTTTCTAAGATTCAACGCCTCATTGGGATCGGACACGGCAAAAATCCTGACGCCGTTTGCCTTCCACGCAGCCGCGGCTTCAACTGCGGAAACGCCATATCCGTCGCATTTGACCACACCGATCACCGGGCAGCCGACATAATTTACGATCTCGCAGGCGTTGTTGCGCAGATCGGTTCTGGAAATTTCAAGATAATTTTGGTAAAATTCAATATCGGGCATTGGACACTCTTTCTGGCAACAGGTATCAGAATTCAAAATTCTTTTATGAATTCTGGCGTTTCCGACGTCAAATACAGCGCCGCCGGAAAAAAAACGCGGCAAGTCTGCCGTTTGCACGGCCAAGAACCGAACTTTCCCCAACAAAGAACTTTCACGGAGAATTTTATGAAAGGAATGTCCGAAAACGCTGCCGCAAAATACCTGTTTGCGGTTTCGCGGGATCGCCACACCGGAAGGACGATCCCACGAAACCCCACGCCGTTACGTTATTTCGGCGCTTTTCCGTTCAACTTCCGCAGATGGGAAACCTGAAAAAAATCCAGAACTTCGTCTTTTGCCCATCCACAGACTGTCGTGTCAAATGCCGCACGCACGTTTGACGATTCTGAAGACTGCTCAACCACCGTAACATAGCACGTTGCCGTAAAATCGGTTCCGGAAGTACCGACAGTAATCATACCTTTTCCAGTTTTCAATGCCTTCACGTTGCCCTCTTTGTCAACCGACAGAATGTCCTTGGTTTCCGATACGAAGTATACGTTTTTGTTGGTTGCGTTTTCAGGCAAAACCTTGTATTTCAATTTGAATGTCTCGCCCACTTTCACGGTAATCTGCTTTGTTTGTACCTCCACACCCGTAACTTCCACAAGCGTCGGATCGCTCCCTTTTTCACGCACATATACTCTGCAAACCGCGGTGAATTCCCCGTCCTTGGTACATGCGGTGACATAGCAGGAACCTTCTGATAGCCCAGTCACCGTGCCGTCGCTGCTGATTTTTGCAATTTTGGTGTTTTCGGAAATCCACCATACCGTCTTTTCGGTCGCACCCGCAGGCAGCACTTCGGCGCTCAGCCTATATGTTCCGCCAACTTCAATTTCTATTTCTTTTTTGCTCACTTTGACGCCGGTAACCTTCACATTCTGGCCGGATCCTCCCGTGACGGTATAACTGTATTCAAAAACGGTCTGTTCGCCCATCTTCACCGTAACAGTAGCCTTTCCCGCTTTCAGCGCAGTCAGTTTTCCATCCTTTGCTGAAACTACCGTCGCGTCTGAAGACACATACGTCAGCCCCTCGGCCTTTTTGTACAGGGGCTGGTCGTCGGTAAACATCAAGAAATCGTTCACTTTTGCGGAAATACTCTTTTTCGCGGCTGCCGGAAGTTTTCCATCCTTCTCCAATACGAGAACCGTACATTGATCGGATTTCTCCCCCCAGGTGACGGTCACATCGGTCAGGCCCGCCTTCAGTGCGGACAGTTCTCCGTTCTCGGAAACGGAAGCCACCGTCGAATCGCCCACCCGGTAAGCCAAAACTTCATTTTCCTCGCTTTTCGGCAAAACGAGGGCCTTCAGCGTTTGTTTTTCTCCGACTTTCAGCACGGTGAAAGGAAGTTCCCACCGCACTTCGGAGGTTTTTGACGGATCTCCCGCCGTCACGCGCACCGTGCACGACACGGTGAATCTGCCGTCGGCGCTGTACAGGCGCACCGTAGTCTCCCCTTCCTTCATTGCCGTGATTTTTCCGTTGTCCACGACGGCAATTTCTTCGTTTTCGGTCTTCCAAAGCAGTTCCGGATCATTTGCATTTTCCGGAGTAACGCTGTATGTCAATGTCTCACTCTCGCCGACTTTCAACGAGACGCTTCCCTTGCTCAGTTTCACCGAGGTAATCTCAATCCTTCCTTTAGACAGATTCGAAGAGTCCTCTACGCTGGAAGAGCGTCCGGAATTTTCTACGGACGCCCCGGACGGAGTTTTTTTGCCGCACGCAGCGGAAATAAGCAACATCGCCAAGATCATTAAACAACTGAACGATCTTAAAATTCTTTTGCCCTTTGCTTCCCGTTTCATATTCATATTCATATTCATATTCATATTCGTATTCGCGTTCGTATCCGCATGTTTCATATGTACAATTCCCCCTTCATGTTTGGCACGGCTCAACGCGCAGAGCCGTGCCAACTTTTTTCGGCCGCGGGATCTCCTTTGCTCCCGCCATTATCAAATGTCGGTCATCCACAGTCAATTGGTTGTTGTTGGTTGTTGTTGGTTGTTGTTGGTTGTTGGTTGTTGGTTGGTTGCCGGTTGTTGATACCTGTTTGATTGCTGACTGTCTTCTTTTGTCGATTATCGGCCGCGGCGCCGGCGCCGTACCGATGCATTTGTCTTAGACGCCTCGGCAGAGAGTGATCGGTTCTCTTCCGACTTGTCAACGTTTCGCGCGCTTCACCCTATATAGACAGAAAATAGGGCGCAAAAGTCAACGCATTATCAAAATTTTTTTGATTTTTTATTTTCCGGCTTTTTTCCTCTCACATTGCCTTTCATTGCCTTCCGGCAGCAAAAAAATATCTTAAATGCGCTCATTTGTAAATTTATTTTAAAAACATAGTATGTATTTGTGTATTTATTCTATCAATATATATCTTTTTTTGATATTTTTTAAATATTTGTCCGAGGGAGCGGTTGACAATCCTGTCGATATGTAGTATAATGAGTCTCGGTTGTTGGTATGTTGTTTTAAATTGCGAAGAAAAGTCAAAAGATTGGTTGAATGTTGAAAGTCGAGGTTGTTGTATGAAACATAGGGCGAGGTGTGTCTTCACCGTTTTTTTTGTTTTTATTTTGGTCGCGGCAGAGTGCTTCCCACTGTTTGCCCTTGAGTCCTCCGTACAGTTTTCCCCTTCGTACATGGAAGGACCGTACTACAAAAACCTTTCGTCACTCACACTTACCGGCGATATGCGCCGGGATATTGTGGCGGTGGCTCAAACTCAGATAGGATACCATGAAAGCAATTCCAAAAACAGTCTGTCCGGCGTAAGTTCCGGCAGCGGAAATTGCACCGAATACAACTATTTCATGACCAACCGCACAAATTATCAGTTTTACGCCGGTGTGCTGCAGTGGCGGGCATTCCCGAATCGATCCTCTGCCCCTCTTCATTGGCACAGCCCAGTGGCAGCAGCAGTTTCCGCTTTTTCGGAAGCAACGCGCTGGACAAAGCATCCTACATGGGATTTACGGATCTCGCCGTCAAGGGCGGTTCCTACACGCCTCTCCCGGGCGACATCATCTTCTACGCAAGTTCGGCCTACACGGGGAATCCCTCGGGCGTTTCCTACAAGCACGTGGGCATTGTAGAGTCCTGTACATACACGTACAACAGCGACGGCGCCGTCTCCTCCATGGTTCTCACCACTATAGAGGGAAACACCTCCGACAAGGTATCCAACAAGAAATGGACGGTAAAACCCGACGGAAGCGGTTATGTATACTCCGGTTGCTACATTGCCGGATTTGGAATTCCCGACTATCACACTTCAATTCGTCCCGAATCCACTTCCTACGATCTGGGCGTTTACGGCGGCTCGATTCTGCGGAACGGAAGCACCGGGAACAACGTCTTTAAACTACAGTTGGCGCTGAATGTTCTCTCTGTAAAATACTCTTTGACAACTCCCGACGTTAACGGCGTTTTCGACAGCAAAACAGAAAAAGCCGTCAGAGAATACCAACAGGCTCTGTCTCTGGAGGCAGACGGTTTGGTCGGTTCTGCAACCTGGGGTAGTCTGCGCAGCCAGTTAAACGCCCTGACAGGATCCGTTAAAGGCGACTTCATTGTCCGTGACAAAAAGTTAGTGCTCTACATGGGCAACGAGCCGACTGTAAGATTGCCTGACGAAGTCACCGCGGTATGTTCCGGCGCTTTCATGAACTGTGACAGCGTCCAAACGCTTCGCTTTTCTCCGAATTTGTCCACCATTGAGGCCAATGCTTTTTTGAATTGCACTTCCCTTCAAAAAACGATCTATATGTGCACGGAGCAGAACTTCTCCCGTCTTAACATCAACTATACCGGCAACGACGCGTTGAAGAATGCTTCCGTAGAATACGGCACCTGCGTGATCACCTTTGTGGACGGCGTCGGTGAACGTACCGAAGTGGAATGCAGCCTTGGGGAAATGCCCAAAATTCCCGAACTCCCAAAAACTTTTGACGACGGCGAGTATATCCACTATTTTCTGGGATGGGACTCCGAAATTGTGGCCGCTGCCGACGACTGCATTTATACCGCGCTGTATATTCAGGTTCCCTCTTCCCCCGTTCACTTCAATATTGAGGGAAAAATCGGTTACGGCGGCCAAAGCGTGTCGGTGCCGTTGCGGTTCTCGGGAAACAATTGCGGAATTTTCAAAGCCTCCCTCTCTATTGACTACAGCGAAAACGCGCAACAGTTGATTTACACCGGATTCACCGCAGATCTTGCTGGGGTGGAGGCGACGGTGCAAGAATCCGCTCAGGGAGTTCTTCAGATCGAACTTTTCAATGTTTTTGAGGAATCGGGACAGGCGCTCACTTTGCATTTCAAGATTGCCGATGACGTGCGCGCGGGCAGCATACCTCTGCGTATTCTCGACAGTTCCTCGGTTTTCTGTTCCGACGACGGTGTAAATTTGTATGCTTTAAACGGCGTGTACACCTCCGGGGAAATTTCTATACAATCGTACGCTCTTTACGACGTGGATGAAGACGGAATTCTTTCCATTGCGGATGTGACGTTGATGCTGAACACGCTCTCGAAAGGCCAAAACCAGACGCACGGTTCTGTCCCTAATTCGTCGGAATTCAATTTTGACATTTCGGACGTGACAGAACTTCTGAATGTTCTCGCAAAGTCGGAAAACGGTCAGGGTGCCTAAGTCGTCCTACGGCAGAATTCAACCGTTTGAACAGTTCTGTCTGTTTAAACGGTTGTTTCTTCAAAGGTTTGTAGTCCTGTGCTGACCGCCCGGAAGCAAAGACCGAGGCTCCTTGTACGCGTACGCCCATGTATGAATGCTTATTTCCCCAAGGAATACCGTAAAGCGATGTCTTCCCGTACAGAAATACGGTCAAACAAAACCGAAGTTCAATGAAACCCAAAAGCCGTGTGTTCACCGATCGGGGAAGACACGGCTTGATTTTTGCGCGCCGCCCGGTGCGCATATACGCATACCGGAAAGGAGAAACGAAAATGTACAAACTGATGATTGTCGAGGACGATCCCGGCATCGCAAAAGCCATCCGGGCGCAGGCGGAACTATGGAATTTTGATGTTCACATTGCTGAAAACTTCCGCGACGTTCTTGGGGAATACAGTACCTATCAACCCCATATTCTGCTTTTGGACATTGCGCTTCCTTTTTTCAACGGCTATTATTGGTGCAGTGAAATCCGGAAAATCTCCAACGTTCCCATTATATTTATTTCCTCTGCGTCCGACAATATGAACATCGTCATGGCTATGGGTATGGGCGCAGACGATTTTATAGCAAAACCCTTTGATCAAAGCGTTTTGATGGCGAAAATACAGGCGCTGCTGCGGCGAGTCTACGATTTCTCCGCTGATATTCCGGTTTTAGAGTGCCGCGGAGCGTTTTTGAATACCGGGAACGGCAGTCTGTCCTACAGAGGACAAACCATCCCACTGTCAAAAAACGAATTCAAAATTCTCTGCTGTCTCATGGAAAACAAAGGAAGAACTGTTAGCCGTGAAAAACTGATGGAACGGCTGTGGAAGACCGAACAGTTCATTGATGAGAACACATTGACCGTCAATATCAACCGTTTAAGAAAAAAATTGGACGCCGCGGGGCTTGAGAATTTTATCGCCACCAAATTCGGCGTGGGATACATCGTGGAATAAAACCGCAAACGAAAATTCAAATGCCGTTGGGTACACAGGGAGGTTTTTGTGAAACTGTTTAAAGCATATCTTCTAAGCAAAAAGAAAAGCATCGGTTGGCTGCTTCTCCTCTTCACTCTACTCATTCTTTCCTTCGCACTCTATCATCTTCCGATCCGGGCGGTGCTCTATCCCATGGTTCTTTGCCTCCTTCTTGGGCTTTTAGCGGGTGTTTTGGACTTTCTGCATGTCCGAAATAAACATCGACGACTGCGCGAAATTCAAAGGCACGCCGCCGTTATGACGGGAGAACTACCGGCGGCGGACAGCCCCGTGGAACAGGATTATCAGGAACTTCTGCGGGAGATCTATCGGGAACTGGAGCAGGTGGAAAACGCTTCAAACATCCGGTATAGGGAAATGACCGACTATTACACCGTATGGGTTCATCAGATCAAAACTCCCATCGCCGCCATGAATCTGACGCTGCAAAATGAAGACACGCCGGTCGCACGAAAGCTTTCCTCGGATCTTTTCCGTATCGAACAGTATGTGGAGATGGTTCTGGCGTTCCTGCGCCTGGATTCAGTTTCCAGCGACTACCTCTTTAGGGAACAGGAACTGGACACCATCATCAAACAGGCGGTGGCAAAATTCTCCTCGGAATTCATAGACCGAAAAATCGGTTTGGAATACGAACCCACATCCAAAACGCTGGTTACCGATGAAAAATGGCTTTCTTTCGTCGTGGAGCAGGTGCTGTCCAACGCCCTAAAATATACGAAAAAGGGGACGATCAGTATTCGCATGACATCTCCCGACACTCTATGCGTCAGAGATTCCGGCGTGGGCATCGCTCCGGAGGATCTCCCCCGGGTTTTTGAAAAAGGGTACACCGGGTACAACGGCAGAACCGATAAAAGAGCCAGCGGTATCGGGCTGTATCTTTGCAAACGCATCTGTGACAGTCTGGGAATGGGAATCCGGCTGGAATCCCAGTTCGAAAAAGGAACCGCCGTATATATTGATTTGAAACAGTATACGTTGAGAAAGGACTAAATCTTACGAAACCGTAAGAAGAAAAGCGGGAAATGTAAGCCGATTCTATGGCGCGCATTTCCCGTTTCTGCTATGATGTGACGGTAAGGAAAGAAAAAAGAAAGGAAATGTTCCGGAGGCAAACAAACGGTATTCGGTATCCGAGAACGCAACGGTAGCATCGCACATGAGTATTCTTGATGTATACGGACTGAAAAAGATTTATTCCTCGCGATTTGGCGGAGACAGGGTGACCGCCCTGCGAAATGTGACATTCCATGTTGAAAAAGGGGAATACGTAGCCATCATGGGGGAATCCGGTTCGGGGAAAACCACACTTTTAAACATTTTGGCGGCGTTTGATCGGCCCACCAACGGCAGCGTGATTCTGGACGGAAATGACCTTTCAAAAATCAGGGACTCCGCCGCCGCGGCCTTTCGCCGCAACAATCTGGGATTTGTTTTTCAGGAATTCAACCTCTTAGACACCTTCACTTTGAAAGACAACATTTACCTGCCGCTGGTATTGGCGGGAAGACCTCACAGGGAGATGAAAGACAAACTCCTGAAAATTGCAGCAAAACTGAATATCTCCGAACTGCTTGAAAAATACCCCTATGAAGTTTCCGGCGGTCAGAAACAGCGAGCGGCAGTGGCAAGGGCGGTGATCACCGATCCCAAACTGATTCTCGCGGACGAACCGACAGGCGCTTTGGATTCCAGAGCCACCGACGAACTTCTGACGCTTTTCAAAGAGATCAACGCACAGGGACAGACCATTCTGATGGTCACGCATTCAATAAAAGCGGCAAGCGCCGCCAACAGGGTGCTGTTCATCAAAGACGGGGAGGTATTCCACCAGATCTACCGGGGCAATGATGGCAATGAACAACTGTATGAAAAAATTTCAGATACCCTGACCATGCTCGCCACAGGAGGTGAAAAGTCTGAAAAATAAATTTTTCAGTTTTCAGACAGTGCTTTGTGGCTTTGCCCACCGATGCGGCGACAATTTTGCAGTGCAAAACCAGCCCCATTTCACAAGAAAGGAAGCTTTCGCAATGCGAAAGCCATGGTCATAAAAATGAAAGCAGGACTGTATCCTAAACTGGCCTTAGAAGGCATTCTCAAAAATAAGCGAACCTATTTCCCATATGTTCTCACCTGTGTGGGAATGGTGGCAATGTATTATATCATCGGTTTTTTGCGGTATAGTTACGCTGTGGCAAATCTGCCAGGCAGCGAAACCGTTTCTCTAATTCTGAGTTTCGGCAGTTGGGTCATCGCTTTCTTTTCGCTGATTCTTCTCTTTTACACCAACTCTTTCCTTATCCGGTGCAGAAAAAAGGAATTCGGTCTTTACAATATTCTAGGCATGGGCAAGGCAAGCATCGGAAAAATTCTCTTCTTTGAAACACTGATTGTGGCGGTTTTCTCACTGCTTGCAGGATTGGGGATTGGAATTGCGCTGTCTAAACTTGCGGAATTGGGACTTTTGAACATCATGCATGGCAGTGTAAACTACGCCTTCACCCTCTCCCCAAAAGTTCTGAAAATGACCGCTCTGATTTTCGGCGTCATCTTCTTTCTGCTGTTTTTAAGTTCTATATGGCAGATCCGTTTTACGGGCGCCATTGCGCTGCTGCGGAGCAGAGACATGGGGGAAAAACCTCCCAAAGCCAATTGGATCTTCGGAGTTCTTGGAGCATTGATCCTTGCCGTTGCTTATTTTCTCGCCGTAACCATCCGGGATCCCCTCACAGCGCTTGCTCTCTTCTTTGCGGCGGTTCTCATGGTGATTGTGGCCACATACCTTCTTTTCATCTCCGGATCGGTGTTTTTTTGCCGAATCCTCCAAAAAAACAAAAAATACTACTACAAAACCAACCATTTCATTTCAGTCTCCTCCATGGTCTTCCGCATGAAGCGCAATGGAGCGGGGCTGGCCTCGGTATGCATTCTTTCCACCATGGTACTGGTGATGCTCTCCTCCACATCCAGTCTGTATTTCGGAAGCGAAAGCGTCATCCACAGCCGGTATCCCCGAGACATCAACATGGAATCCCATATGGTTTCCACAGAGGCACTGTCCGACGAAAATATACACGCGCTTTATGACGAAATTCTCTCGGTTGTGAAAAAGCACAATGTCACGCCAAAAAACTTCTACCACTATCGCAGTGTGCTTATCGCCGGACTGATTGAGGGAAACAGGGTTGAAACGGATGTATCCAAACTGAACAATTTTGACACCGACACCCTTTCAAACATCTGTCAGTTCTATTTCATTCCCCTTTCCGACTATAACCGGATCATGGGCACAAATGAAACACTGGCAGACGGCGAAGCCATGATATACGCTTTCCGCCGTGCCTACAGAGAAGACACTCTTTGTTTCAATGACGGGCAGTCTTTCAAAATCAAAAAGCAGTTGGATAAATTTATAAAGGATACCGATCCCGAAGCGCTTACCGCGAGCATCACCGTCATCGTACCGGATTTGGCGAAGAGCGTGAAAGAATTGGACACGCTTGCAGACTACAACGGTGACAAAATGACAGAAGCGGTGTGGACCTTCGAATTTGACACGGGTGTGCAGCCGGAACAGCAGGTACAACTCTACAAAGAACTGCGCGAAACCCTCAGAACTTCCGAAATGTATGAAAAATACCACATGACTTCCTTACAATGCGAGAGTCTGGAACTGGAACGCAACAGTTTTTACAGCCTTTACGGCGGACTGTTTTACCTGGGTATCACGCTGAGCATCGTGTTCGTTTTTGCGGCGGTTCTGATCATCTACTACAAGCAGATCTCCGAAGGGTATGAGGATCAAGCGCGTTTTGACATCATGAAGAAAGTGGGACTCACTCGAAGGGAAATCAAAAAAAGCATAAATTCACAACTTTTGACGGTCTTTTTTCTGCCGTTGGTTTTTTCCGCCTGTCACCTGCTCTTTGCGTTCCCCATCATCCGAAAATTGCTGACCCTTTTCGGTCTTGACAATGTAGGCGTGTTTGCCACAGCGACAGTTGTGAGTTTCGCAATATTTGCCCTCTTCTACACGGCGGTGTACCGCATCACTTCCAACGCCTACTATCACATTGTAAGCGACACAAAATAGTTCCACATCCCCTTCGCACACGCCCCGCGGATGTTTCGGGAATTGTCCCGAATCCGTATAAAAAGACGCGCCTTTCTCCACCCTCGGAAAGCGCGTCTTTTTCTCATACATCCCCCCTCTTTCCTTTTTTCTTTTTTCTTTTTTCCCTTTTCCGCTCCCACTTTTCGATTCCGGCATACAGCGTCCGAATGCCGCAATCAGGATTTCCGCAAATTTTTTAGATTCCTCTCAATGAAAACAAACGTACCGCTTGACAAAAAGACATTTGTGTGCTACAATAACAGGCGTTGCGGGGTGTTGCACAGTTTGGTAGTGCGCTTGGTTCGGGACCAAGAGGCCGCTGGTTCGAGTCCAGTCACTCCGACCAGCAAAAAAGGCATCCCCTGGGATGCCTTTTTTGCAACGAAACACGCCTTTAACAGGGTGCACGCGTCTTCACTCCTTGAAATTGGTCTATGGTCTATAAAAACGTTCGTGGACAAAACGCGCCTCTTCCCCTTGCTCACAGGCACCAACTCCACAGCGGCACGGCCCCTCTCACTTTTTCTTTTTTGAAGAAGATTTCTCAACGATATCCGTTTCCCTCTGAATGGACGGCATGCGCCTGCAAACAGCGTCCCATTTGACGGACAGGCTGCGGAACTCCCGCAGGAGCGTCCTCCCGCAGGAACGTCCTCCCGCAGGAACAAGGTCTTGACAATCTCTTCCCTCCCAACAGCCCAACGTCCGAAAAACAAAAAATAAAGAACAAATTTGTGAAAGGATTGCGCTTTGCTCCGCAAAGAGCGATACGGTGACAAGACCGATATGAAAAAAAACCTGCTTCTTCTGTTCATCCTTGCCCTGCTGCTCCCTCTTGAGATCAGTTGCGGAAACAAAAAAACCACAGACGGTTCCGAAACTCCCTCTCCCGCGACCTCGGAAACAATGCAGGAACATTCTAATCCCCCCATCGTCCCCGGAGGAAACGGCACCGCTCCCGTTTTTGAGTGGTAAAATCGCAGGCCCCTACGAAGCGTAGAGGCCTTTCCTATGTTTAGAGCGTTTCACGGACGGTTTTCACAACATGTTTTCCCGCGCGATCAGTTTTTAGCAAGAGATTTTCACTGCGTGACCCTTTTCCGCGTTCTTTGCGCGGCCTTGAGACATCCTTCTCAGCACCGAGGTACCCGCGCCCGCGGCACCGCGATATACCGCGGCATATCGGGGCATGCCGAGGCATACCTAGACATGCCGACGCATTGCACACCGATCTGCACAAAGTATAGGTGTGCCGACTCTTATCCCGACGGCTGTTTGCGGCGTCTCTTTTGCTCCGATGTGCCGCACAGTTTCTTCACGCGCTTCATGTGCGTCAAAAATCTTTGCTGTCTTTTCGCGTAAAAATCCTCCGGATTCCTACAGTCCGCCAGAACAGCGCGCCCACAGTAGACGGTAAAAAACTCTGCACGACGCCATCCCTATCTCCCGGCAATCCAATATCCGCTAGAAAACTAAAAAAAGATCCGCCGCGCGTTAGCGCGGCGGAACTTCAATAAACTGTTTCAGGCTTAAAAGTCAATTAGTCCTCTCTGACCAGCCAATTGTGTTCTCTCGCCATGTCCAGGTAATATTCGGAACCGTCGGTCCACGAAATCCAGTCCTGTTTCCAGAGAAGCAGTTCTTCGCTCTCTTTGTCATAAACCGTGAAAATAAATTCATAGTCGACGGTGGTCTCACCCTCGGGGAGTTCCATATCCAATCCGGCGTCGTATGTAGGAAAACGGTAAATCGCAATTGCACCGTCGCTCATAACGCCGTAACCCCAGGGATTGCACACAACGCGCTGATAATCCTCGTCGCTGCCGTCCAATCTCACCCAAAGAACCCACTCAAACGCATAGTCTTCGGCGTTTATCTGCGGTGTGAAGTCGCCTTCGGTCTTCTCAACCTTATAGCAAAGATGGAATCTGGTTTTGGCTGTATCACCATCGGTAGCGCCCGTCAGGTTCCAGACTTCCCAACCGGAACCGGTGTATCCCCCCTCCTTAGGGGTAACAGTGAAAACACCGCCGGTCAGGGATCTCAGATCGGCATACTTCTCGTCGTCTCTACCATATTCTACAAGCCACTTGATCCATTCCTGGGACGTCTGATCCTCGGGTTCCTCGGGAACATCGGGGGTCACCGGCGAACTGGGCTGGGGCGGATCTTTAGAAACAGGGCTGCTCTGATTGTTGTCGGAAACAGGCTTGGAAGCCGGATCCTCGGAAACATTGGAAGTGCCGGGTGTGGGAGAACTTGCAGGCTTCTTAGCTTCGGTTGTGCCGTTGCCGCCGCACGCCACGAAAAGCGAGCAGGACAACACCATCACCACTGCCAAAAGCAACGTTACAATACGTTTGGTCATTGTGAATTCCTCCAGATACGTAAATTTTATTGCACAGGTATGTGCTGTTTGTAGTATAGCACATTTCCCCCGCCCTGTCAACAATTTTTTTGTACCGTTTTCTGTGGCGGGTTAATTTTTGTCATATTTCAAAGAAAATTTCCCTTTTATTCCATATTCATGATTAAAAAAAGGGGGGTTATTTCACATTTTGTGAAATATAAATTTCTACGCTTCACAAAAACCTTTGAGAGAATTTTACGAATTTTACGAGCAGTAAAACTTAAACGTCCTCCCCCAAAAGCAGCTATACCGCGCGCTGCCCTTCAAACCGCATAAACAAAATAAAGAATAGATTTGTGAAAGGATTGCGCTTGCCCGCAAAGAATACGGCACAGGGTCGGTATGAAAAACCTCTCCTCCGATCCTCCTTACCCTGCCACTCCCTTTTAAGATCCGCTTCGAAAACAAAAAACCGCGGACGGTTCCGGAAATCCCTATCCCACGACCTCAGAAACGGCGCAAGAGCATTCCAAACTCCACCGTCTCCAAAGAAAACGGCGGCGCTCCCGTTTTTAAGCGGTAAAATCGCAAAACCCTTGAAAAAGCAGAGATTTTTTCTATGTTGAAGACTTTTACAGAGGGTTTTCAGGATATGTTTCCCCTACGTTCGGTTTTTTCACAGGAGATTTTTATCACACACCCACGGTATGCGGTACGCGGTAAAAATTCTCTTGCAAACACCGCCGCTGTCCCCCGACGGTCAAGCGTCCGTGGGGAAGCAAAACCAACGGTCAACATCCGTCAGGAATGAAAAAAGAAAGATCCGCCGCGTATCAACGCGGCGGATCTTCTGTAAACTGTTTCAGATATAAAAGTCAATTAGTCCTCTCTGATCAGCCATTTGTGTTCTCTCGCCATGTTCAGGTAATATTCGGAACCGTCGGTCCACGAAATCCAGTCCTGTTTCCAGAGAAGCAGTTCTGCGCTCTCTTTGTCGTAAATCGTAAAGATAAACTCATAATCCACGCTGGTCTGACCCTCGGGGAGTTCCAGATCCAATCCGGCGTCGTATGTAGCTAAATGGTAAATAGGAGTATTTCCATCGATACCGTAACTCCAAGGATTGCACACAACACGCCGATAATCCCCGTTGCTGCCCTTCAATCTCACCCAAAGAACCCACTCAAATACATAGTCCTCGGTGTTCAACTGAGGGGTGAAGTCGCCTTCGGTCTTCTCAATCTTATAGCAAAGATAGAATCTGGTTTTGGCTGTATCACCATCGACAGCGCCCACCAGGCTCCAGGTTTCCCAAGCGGAACCGGTGTATCCCTCAGGGGTGACAAGAAAAATTCCGCCAGTCAAGGATCTCAGATCGGCATACTTCTCGTCGTCTCTACCATACTCCACAAGCCACTTGATCCATTCCTGGGACGTCTGATCCTCGGGTTCCTCGGAAACATTGGAAGTTCCGAGTGTGGGAGAACCTGCTGGCTTCTCAGCCACAGTCGTGCTGTCACCACACGCCACGAAAAGCGAGCAGGACAACACCATCACCACGGCCAAAAGCAGCGTTACAATACGTTTGGTCATTGTGAATTCCTCCAGATACGTAAATTTTATTGCACAGGTATGTGCTGTTTGTAGTATAGCACATTTTCCCCACCCTGTCAACAATTTTTGTACCGTTTTCTGTGGCGGGTTAATTTTTGTCATATTTCAAAGAAAATTTTCCCTTTTTTCCATATTCATGATTTAAAAAGGGGGGATTTCACATTTTGTGAAATATAAATTTCTACGCTTCACAGAAACCTTTGAGAGAATTTTACGAGCAGTAAAACTTAAACGTCCTCCCCAAAAGCAGTTATACCGCGCGCTGCCTTTCAAACCGCATAAACAAAATAAAGAACAGATTTGTGAAAGGATTGCGCTTGCCCGCAAAGAATACGGCACAGGGTCGGTATGAAAAACCTCTCCTACGATCCGCCTTACCCTGCCACTCCCTTTTAAGATCCGCTTCAAAAACAAAAAACCGCGGACGGTTCCGGAAATCCCTATCCCACGACCTCAGAAACGGCGCAAGAGCATTCCAAACCCCCACCGTCTCCAAAGAAAACGGCGACACTCCCGTTTTTAAGCGGTAAAATCGCAAAACCCTTGAAAAAGCAGAGATTTTTTCTATGTTGAAGACTTTTACAGAGGGTTTTCAGGATATGTTTCCCCTACGTTCGGTTTTTTCACAGGAGATTTTTATCACACACCCACGGTATGCGGTACGCGGTAAAAATTCTCTTGCAAACACCGCCGCTGTCCCCCGACGGTCAAGCGTCCGTGGGGAAGCAAAACCAACGGTCAGCATCCGTCAGGAATGCAAAAAGAAGGATCCGCCGCGTATCAACGCGGCGGATCCTTCTGTAAACCGTTTCAGGTATAAAAGTCAATTAGTCCTCTCTGAGCAGCCATTTGTGTTCTTTCGCCTGGTTCAGATAATATTCGGAAGCATCGGTCCACGCAAGCCAATCCTGTTTCCAGAGAAGCAGTTCTTCGCTCTCTTTGTCGTAAATCGTAAAGACAAATTCATAATCCACGGTGGTCTGACCCTCGGGGAGTTCCAGATCCAATCCGGCGTCGTATGTAGCTAAACGGTAAATAGGAGTTTCGTCATCGATAGCGCCATAACCCCAAGGATTGCACACAACACGCTGGTAATCCCCGTCGCTGCCGTCCTTTTTCACCCAAAGAACCCACTCAAATGCATAGTCTTCGGCGTTCAACTGAGGAGTGAAGTCGCCTTCGCTCTTCAAAATCTTATAGCAAAGATGGAATCTGGTTTTGGATGTATCACCATCGGTAGCGCCCACCAGGTTCCAGGTTTCCCAACCGGAACCGGTGTATCCCTCATTATTAGGATTAGGGGTGACAAGATAAATTCCGCCAGTCAATGATCTCAGATCGGCATATTTCTCGTCGTCTCTACCATACTCCACAAGCCACTTGATCCATTCCTGGGACGTCTGATCTTCGGGTTCCTCAGGAACATCGGGGGGCTCCGGCGAACTGGGCTGAGGCGGATCTACAGAAACAGGGCTGCTCTGATTGTTGTCAGAAACAGGCTTGGAAGCCGGATCCTCGGAAACATTGGAAGTTCCAGGTGTGGGAGAACTTGCAGGCTTCTTAGCCTCGGTCGTGCTGTCGCCGCCGCACGCCACGAAAAGCGAGCAGGACAACACCATCACCACTGCCAAAAGCAACGTTACAATACGTTTGGTCATTGTGAATTCCTCCAGATACATAAATTTTATTGCACAGATACGTGTGATTGTAGTGTATCACATTTTCTCCGCTCTGTCAACATTTTTTTTATACCATTTTGCGCTATGACTTGGTTCTTTTGTCAAAATTCCAAGAAAAACTTCCTCTTTACCCCATATTCATGAAAAAAAAGAGAGGTTATTTCACATTTTGTAAAATATAATTTTCACGTTCACAAAAAACTTTTGAAAGAAATTTTACGAACGGAGGGGTACGTCTCCGTCCAAAAATTTTAGGTTCTTCCGCAGACGCACATGACGCCGTCCCACAAACGCCGCCTTGCCAAAAAACCGAAAAGCAATGACGTCGGCATGTATTGCCAAAGTCACAAAAGTAAACGAAGTACGGGGAAAAGGTGAAAGAGCAGGAAAACGGCGCCGGGGAACGGGCAGATCGAACGGGACAAATTCACCGACGACAAAGGCCCCTAGAAGGACTGCGTCGATGGACAAAATTTTCCGGAACGCGATTTCGGCAGTTCTCTTCATCGTCCATAGCACAGCGAACGCAGCAATTTTTATCCGAATTTTTTAGACGACCTTTTTCTGCAATTTTCCTTTGAAAAACTTTGAACTGCCACTGTTGCCAAATCAAAAAAATTCTGCTATAATGGTTATGCACCGAAACTCGAAAGATACGCCCGACGCCCGCAGAGTGCCCGGCACAGGATGCCCGGCATAGCATGCCCGGCATAGCATGCCCGGCACAGCATGTCCGGCATTCGGGAAGTGTCTGCGCCGTTTTGGCGATCTTCACAGAACCGCGGTTCCCGTTTTTTACCCCTGTTTCCAGATTTTTTATAAAAAAAGCAAAAACAGCGGTGATCCGGTAAACCTACAAACCCGTAAATCTGTAAATCCTGTAAAACTGTGAAAGAAACAAAACGGCGGAAAGATACGGAAACCGACCGGTGAAGCAAAGGCCAAACAATCGGAAGAGAAAAAGACCGCGAGAGAAGGGATCGTTGAAACTATGGAAAAATCCACACTGAAGGATATGAAATTCGGAAAAGAAAAGCTGCAGAACATCTGGTATTTCTACAAATGGCACATTCTAATCGCCCTGTTTTTTACCGTCGCCGGAATATGGCTGGTGACCCATTGCGCGGCCGATAAGGAAGCGGACATCTATATCTATTTCGCCGGACCCGTATATTTCACCGCCAATGCGCAGGAGCAAATCTCCGACGCCTTTTCCGCCGTAATTCCCGATGAATACGGAGAAACGGTCTCCATGATCACCACCGTTTACGGCAAAGACGTGACCGTTGGTTCTACGGAAGAGGAAGATCAACAGTACTATATCAACTACACTGAGAAACAGGCGACTCTTGCCGAATTCAAAAATCAGATGCGACTTCCCAACACGGTGATCTGTCTGCTCTCACCCACCTGCTTTAAAATTGCCGTGGAGGACGGGCAAACGCTGCGCCCCCTTCGCGAGGTGTTGGATGATTTGCCGGAAGGAGTCACCGAAGACGGATACGGCATTAAACTGTCCTCTCTGCCCTTCTACAGTTCCAACTCTGTGTTGAAACAGTTTCCGGAGGATACGGTGCTCTGCGTGAAAAACGCCTCGGATTTCAGAAACAAGGATCGCTATGAGAACACGCTGAAAGCATTCCGAACGCTCTGCGCCTTCGGAAAGCAGGAGTGATTCTCCCCCCTGACGCCCTGTGCCGCCCAAATGTCACGGTACCGTTTCGGATAAGCAAAGCGTACAAGGGAAGCAAAGCGCAACGGAAAAGCAAACGTGACAGAGAAACAAGCGTGACGGGGAAACAAGCGCAGCAGGCGAACTCCGAGACAACTCGGGTAGATTTCCGTCCGTGAACGGGACGACCGATCTCCGCGTGATCCCGATAGAACCCGCACTGTTCCCTTACGCCGCAAAGCCGAAAAACAGAAATTTTGATTGAACAAACGCGTATCGCCCGGTTTCACGTATGCCGGGCGCACCGCGCAAAACGCGCCGCGCAAAAAAGCCGACCGGGAGAGTTTTCCCTCTCCCGGTCGATTTTTTACTGATTTTTCTTGAAGTTTCGCCCTAGGACTCATTTACCTTCTGGTTTTTTTGTTTTCCTTCTCTTGGTCACAATCAACACGACCGCGACTGCGACCGCAACCACCGCTATGACCGCGACGACACCCACAAGGATATAGACCCAGGGAAAGGTACTCTCCTCCTCTTTCTGTTGGGGGGAAGGTTCGGAATTCTTTGAAGGGTCAGAAACAGAACTGCCGGGCGTGGGATCCACCGGATCATCCGGGTCATC
>CANQNM010000020.1 GCA_947625265.1 uncultured Clostridia bacterium | reverse complement strand
CCGTTCTTGTGGGTGGCGGATGCCCCGTTCTTGTGGGTGGCGGATGCCCCGTTCTTGTGGGTGGCGGATGCCCCGTTTTTGTGGATGGCGAATGCCCCGTTCTTGTGGGTGGCGGATTCTCTTATATATTCAGGGTTTTTTTTGAAGAACGGAAATGAAAAAGCCGTCGGTGCCATGAATGTGCGGGTAAAGCGTAACAAACGGGTTGTCCCCAGATAAATTTTGCGGCAACCGCAGTTTTCCGCCTTTTTTCACATACCGACAGACATTGTCGAGAATTGCCCATTGAATTTCGGGAAGTTTGGCCATTTCTTCCTCTTTTTTATACCTCAGGTCCGGCTTTTTTGCAATGACTCCAAGCCCGGAGCAGGGCAGGTCGCACAGTACCCGATCAGCGCGTTCCGCCAATTCTTCACGAAATATCCGACCGTCGGCCTCTTGTGTGCGGATAACCGAAATACCCAGACGTTCCGCGCCCCTTTCAATCAATGACAGTTTGTTCCCGTGAAGATCGAAGGAGAGCACCTCTCCGCTGTTGTCCATACACATCGCCGCGCCAAAACTTTTTCCGCCCGGGCAGGCGCAGCAATCCATCACCGTCATTCCCGGCCTTGCATCTAAGGCGTCCACGCACAGTTGGGACGCCTCGTCCTGCACGAAACAAAGGCCCTCTTTCAGTTCCTCAAGTTCCGACGCGGCCTTTGAAACGGTTACCCCGTTTTTTGAAAAAGCCGTGCGCGCGCAGGGTTCTCCCCTGCTCTCCAGCCGTGCACAAAAATCATCTCTTGAAATTCTCAGTGTGTTCACCCGTAAAGTCATGGGAGGCGGAGTATTCATCTTTTCAAACAGACGGCAACATTCCTCAAACCCTAACCGTTTGTATATCGGCGCGCATACATCCCGTGAAATACTGTAGAACACGGAAAGATATTCCACGGGTTCTCGTTCCTTTGAGGGATACTCTATGTTCTCTTTCTCCCGGCACAACCGCCGTAAAACGGCGTTGACCATAGGCGCCGCCGATTTTTTAAATTTTTTGCAGAGGTTCACTCCCTCGTTCACCGCCGCCGAAAAGGGAATGCCGTCCATAAAAAGGATTTGGTAGGCGGACAGCCGTAGAACCGCCCGCACTTCCAAATCCAGTTTTTCAAAATCCATGGAAACAAGGGCGCGCAGCAGATAGTCCAGCGTGAGTTCCCGCTCCACGGTACCGTACACCAGCCGGGTATACAACCGCGCCTCGACTTCCTTCCACTCCCCTCTGCGCAGCGCCACATCGGTTTCAATGTTGGAGTACCGTTTCTCCCGTTCGATGCGCACAAGGGATCTCACCGCCGCCTCTCTTGCGGTCATTCTCTTCTCCTCCCGCCGCCGATGATCAGCAGCAGCCTGAAAACCTGAAGAAGCGCCGTGATAAAACTTGCCACATAGGTCATGGCGGCGGCTGAAAGCACCTTTTTTACACCGTTCAATTCCTCCGTCACCATCACTCCGTCCAAAATTTTTACCGCCCTGCGGCTCGCGTTGAACTCTACAGGAAGTGTGACCAACTGGAAGAAAACCACCGTCAGAAAAAGGATCAGTCCAACCCACGCAATTTGCGGAACGCCCAGGAGCAACCCGAGCAAAACCATCCAAACCGACGCGGAAGAACTGAAGTTCGTCACTCTCACCAAAGCTCCCCGCAATTTCATGGGCGCGTATTTTTCGCTATACTGTATGGCATGCCCGCACTCGTGCGCCGCCACGCCAATGGCGGCGACCGAGGAGGAATTGTACACGCCCTGCGACAGACGGAGCACGTTGGAGCGAGGATCAAAATGATCGGTCAGTTCCCCGTGGATACACTCAATGGGTACGTTGAAAAGTCCCGCTTCGTCAAGAATTTTTCTTGCTGCTCCATATCCCGTCAGTCCTGTGGAACTGACGACCTTCGCGTATTTTTTGTAAGTGGATTGCAGCACAAACTGCACCACCAGTCCCAGAAGCATCCCCGGGATCATAATCAAAATCGTCCAATCGTAAAAAAACGGCATTTCGTTCTCCTTTCATTCTAAAGGGCATGACCTGATCAAAATGATCTGATCAATATGACCTGATCAAAAGGATCCGGCCAAAGCGACCCGGTTAAAGCGACCCGGTCAAAATGGCCCGGTCAAAATGGCCCGATACGTTTGCCCCGATCAGTGTCCCAACTTCTGCCCCTGAAGAATTCCCCTTCCTTTGATAAAATCGGCCGCGGACATGGTTCCCTTCCCTTCAGGGCGCACAGTCAGCAGCCGCAGGCGTCCCTCTCCGCAGGCGACCAAAATTCCCCGCTCGTCACAGTGAAGAACTCTCCCCGGTTCCTCCCCGTTTCCCTTTTCACAGTCGATTTCCGATTTTAGAATCTTCAGCGTTTTTCCCGCCAAAACCGTATACGCAAGGGGAACCGGAAATAACCCCCTGATCCGATTGTGCGCTTCCCTCGCGCTTCCCTCAAAATTCAGAAAGCAATCGGCCTTACCGATTTTGGGCGCATACGTCGCTTCCTCCTCTTTTTGGGGAATGGGGTGAAGCGTTCCTTCCTCTGCCTTGCGGACGGTGGACAGCAGAAGTTCGGCGCCCTCCTTTGACAGCCTGTCGGATACCGTTCCGAAGTCGTCGTCATCCTGTAACCGCGCGCTCCATTTTTCCAACATGTCCCCGGTATCCAGTCCCTTTCCCATATACATAGTAGTCACGCCGTAAATCTTCACCCCATCCATCACCATACGTTGTATCGGCGCCGCGCCCCTGTAGGCGGGCAGCAGAGAACCGTGAAGATTGATGCATCCCAACCTGGGATAGTCCAATATATATTCCGGCAGAAGTTTTCCGTATGCCACCACCGCGATCAGATCCGGGTTCACCGCGGCAAGCGTCTCCATGAATGCACCGTCCTTCAGGCTTTCCGGCTGGAATACAGGGAACCCGTGCGCAAGCGCTTCTTTTTTCACCGCCGACGGGGTCAGGATCATGTGCCGTCCCTGGGGTCTGTCCGGCTGGGTCACCACCGATATCCGAAGATCCTTTTCTTTCGCAAGACGGCGCAGGGACACGGCGGCAAATTCGGGCGTTCCCATAAACAAAACTTTCATTTCACCGACCTGCCTTTAGTTTTCTTTCTTTTCTCCGAAATATTCCTCAATTTCTTCACGCGTCAGCATGTGCGGAGAACGATCCTTAAACAAAATTCCGTCCAGGTGATCAATTTCATGGCAGAAGGCCCTTGCAAGCAGCCCTTCCCCCGTATACCGAACGGTTTTTCCCTCTCTGTTCAATGCCTCCACCGTCACTTTGGCGGGTCTGACAGTGTATCCCCACTGTCCGGGAAGCGAGAGACAGCCCTCCACCTCCCGCTGCTCTCCTTCTTTTTCAACGATTTTAGGATTGATCAGTTCGTACAACTGCCCTTCTTCCACTTCTACCAACACCACCCTGCGCAAAACGCCCACCTGTACGGCGGCCAGTCCCGCTCCCTGTGCTTTGTGCAGAGTATCCGCCATATCGTCCAACAGCATCAGGATTCTGGGCGTGATCTCGGTCACCTCCCGACTGGTCTTTCGCAGAATTTCATTGGTATCGTCTATGATTTGAAGCAGCGCCATGTTTGCCTCACCCTTTCTCTTGAGTTTTATACCCATACGCATACCGCGCGTATGCTTATAGTATGTTCCGGCCTTTTCGGGAACTATAACGACGAAGGATTGATATCCGCCGAAAGCAGCACCTTATGCTTAAATGTCGTTCCGAACCACGTCATCAGGGCATGAAGCATTTCACGTAAGGATTTACAGTTTTTGGTCTTCAGCACACAGCGCATCCTGTAACAATCCTTCACCCTGTAAAGCGGCGCTTCAAACGGCCCGAAAAGGACGAGGGGAAACTTCCCCGAGCATTCTTTCATCGCTTTTTTCAGTTCCCCTTCCAACGCCCGCACCGCCTGCTTTAGTTCCTGTTCCTCTTTTCCGGAAATGTTCAGAACAACAATATCGCAAAAGGGCGGAAAAACCAGAGACCGACGCAGTTTGATCTCATTTTCGTAGAACGCCGGATAATCCTGTTTTGCAGCAAGCTGCAGCGTTTTGTTTTCGGGGTTATAGGTCTGAATCACCGCTCTGCCCGGCTTTTCGGCTCTGCCCGCGCGTCCGATCACCTGGGCAATCAAACTAAACGTGTGTTCGCCCGCCCTGTAGTCGTCCATATACAGCCCGGCGTCCGCCGAAATCACCCCTACCAGTGTCACGTCGGGAAAATCGTGTCCTTTGGTCACCATCTGCGTGCCCAGCATGATCTTCTCGTTTCCCTTCCGGAAACTTTCCAGTTTTTTTTCAAAAGCGTTTTTCTCTCCGGTCGTGTCGGCGTCCAAGCGAAGCAGCGGTACTCCCGGGAAACAGCGTTGAAGTTCGCTTTCCACCATCTGCGTTCCGCACCCCACAAACTGTAAGAGGGAACTTCCGCAGGATGGGCACCGTTCGGGTACTTCGCAGTTGTACCCGCAATAGTGACATACCATCCGACCGTTCCGTCTGCGCTCCGCCGCGCTGTTCTCCCGAGGGTTGTAGCGCCCGAAAGCATGATAGGTTAAACTCACGCTGCAATGGGTGCATGTAAGCGTCTGCCCGCAAAGCAGACAGGTGGCAAAGTTGTTGTACCCCCTTCTGCCAACGAACAGAATGCTCTGCTCTCCCCGCTCCAGATTTTCCGAAAGTTCCTCAAAAAGCGCCTGTCCAACAGGGGAAACGGGATCTTCGGAACCGCGCATATCGCAGATAATCGCCTTGGGCAAAGGAGCATCCCCGTACCGTTTTTCCAATGTACACAAAGTGTATGTTCCCTGTTTCGCCTTATAAAAGCTCTCCACCGACGGAGTAGCGGACGCCAAAAGCATCACGGCATTCTGCATTTTACAGCGGAAACGGGCGATGTCCCGCGCATGGTAGCGTGGGGACATATCGGATTTGTAGGTGTGTTCCTGCTCCTCGTCCATGATGATCAGTCCCAGATTTTCAAAAGGGGCAAAAATCGCCGAGCGGGTGCCGACACAAATCCTGGCTCTTCCGTCGCGGATTCTGCGCCACTCGTCATACCGCTGTCCGGTGGACAGCCCCGAATGAAGAATCGCCAGATCGTCCCCAAAGAAAGAAGAAAAAAGACCCACGGTCTGAGGAGTCAGGGCAATCTCGGGCACAAGGACAATCACACTTTTTCCCTTGCCGAGAACGTGATCGATAACCGCCTTCATCACTCTGGTTTTTCCGCTCCCGGTCACTCCGTATAAAAGCGCCGCTTTCGGCATTTCAGCGTCGCATAAAGCACAGATGAGATCTTTGGCCCTTTGCTGTTCGTTCGTGAGAAGATTGGCGTCCGGCGCGCATTTTTTCGGCGAAAAAGTTCTGCGGTATACCTCCTCTTCCCGACAGGAAAGTTGTCCTCTTTCGGTCATGATTTTCAACAAAGCAGCGCAATTGCCGTAGATTTCCGACAGTTCCTTCGCGCTCATGCCGCCCGAAAGAGAAACGGAGTCGTAAACCGCCCGCTGTTTTTTGCCGGTGGGCAGGGAGTGCTCTCCGTTTGCCACGGTGTAAACTTTTTCATAGATCCGCCCCGCTTTTTCCTCGGAACGGTAGCGTCGTTCGATGACTTTCAGCGATAGAAGCGCCGACAGCAGTTCGCTCGCCTCCCCGCCAAAACGGTCAAGCAGCTGCTTCCCCGTCAGTCCCGCGTCAGGTCCCTCTTCGGAGGCGTCGGAAATGGCGGCGTAAACCAGTTTGGCCGAGTCGTTCAATTCGACCGTAAGCGGGCCGCACGGCCGATAGAAGGCGCACATTCCACGCAAAGCGCCCACAGGTACCGCGGCGTGTACGGCGTCGCCTACCGTGCAGAAGGTGTGTTCCTTCATGAACAGACACAGCGCCCGCATCTCTGCATTCAGTTTAAGACCTCCCGCTTCGAGCAGCCGATTCACCGCTTTCAGTTCAGAGACATCTTCGCTAAAAAAAAGGCCGAAAACCACCGCCGTCATCTGACGGTTGCCTTTTCCGAAGGGGACGCTCACAAAAACTCCTTCCGACATTCGGTTGCGCATGTCCTCAGGAATATAATAGTCAAAAGGTTTGTCTGCGCTGTAGGGAACGTCCAAAATGTAAACTCTCGCCGTGTTCAGAGACTTTTCTGTCACCGCTTCCCCCTCTCCGCAGGACGCCGGTGACCAAAAATCCGCCCGGCGCCCGCTTTTCACGCCCTTTTTGTGCCTGTCTTTCGTTTCGAATATCCTATGTCCGTTTTCCGGTTGCCTTCGACAGTTTCAATGCCCGAGAGCGCCCCTCTCTGTACGATACCCCACCGGATGCAATACCTCGTTTGCTCATACCCCGCTTGCTGCATCCCTGGTAAAGATCCCGTTTTGGAGCGCCACGCATCCCGTGTTCTCTTCCGACGCCCGGCGGACAAAATCGGCGCCCAAGGCACCAAACGGACGTCGTTCCGGCTCCGCCGTCTATTCTTCAGCGGACGCGCCCTCCTCTTCGTTCTGGGTTCGGTTCTGAGCGTCCGGTTCTCCGGCGTCTGAATGCGGCTCCACAATGATGAATTCCGCTTCCTTTCCGTCCTTGGGAATAAACCGGTGAACCGCCGTGCGCACTGCCTTCTCGTCCCTCAACTCCCTGTCGATCAGTGCGCTGATGCTCTTGTCAGTCTCCTTCCTTGCCACCATCTGCTCCGCCCGCTCTCTCTCGGCGCAATACTCCTCCGTGACCATTCTCGCGCCTTTCGCCGCCGCCACCGTCACGGTATAACGGTTATACTTCCCGTTGTTGCTCAGTTCCTCCAATGTAGGATAAATCATGGTTTCTCTCCCTCTTCATATCCGGCCTTTACTCTTCGCCGTAAAATTTTTTTGCAAAATCAGGACACCTTTTTACGGATCTTTTTTCCGCAAGCACGATGTCATGTATCTCCTGCGCCGCTTTAAGACTTTCCCTGTCGCGGTTGATCACCGCGTAGTCATAAAGCGACAGTTTCGCCAATTCTTCCTTACTTCTCAAAAGCCTGTTCCGAATGTCCTCCTCACTGTCTGTGTTCCTGCCGCGCAATCGCGCCTCAAGGGTCTGAAAATCGGGAGGCGCGACCATCACAAGCACCGCGTCCGGATAGTTTTTTCTCACCTGCAGCCCGCCCTGTACGTCGATTTCAAGAATCACACTGATTCCCTCATCCATGCGATTTTGCACATAGTCCATCGGCGTTCCGTACAGATTGCCGTTGCAGTATTGGGCGTATTCCAGAAATTTTCCTTGAGAAATCCGCCGCTCAAACTCCTCCCGGTCAATAAAAAAATAGTGAATGCCCTCTTTTTCCCCGGGGCGGGGCGTTCTTGTGGTGCAGGAAACGGACAGGGCAAACTCTCCCTTGTAGGTTCGCATCAGATCACTGACCACTGTTCCCTTGCCGCTGCCGGCAGGGCCGGAGATCACCAGCAGCAATCCCTTTTCGCTCATTTGACTTTCTCCCTCCTTAGGACACCCGCCGAAGGTTTTTGGGTTTCATACAGCATTCTCTCTGCGATCCTCCCTCCGGTCTCCGCAGCGTCCGCGCCGCTTTCGACGGTCATTTCTTCGATTTTCGCGCGTCTCCTTCGCAAACGTCGCCAAATCCCTACCTTCCAACGCCGAAACAGGTAAAAAAGTCTCTCAACTTTGTTCCTCCGACAGTTTTTTCTCTATCACATCCATTCCGAAGGAGGAAAGAACCACCATGCCGTTGTCAAGGATCAGCACCGATCTGCATTTCTTTCCCTGACACAAATCAATGGCGCTGCCCTCTTCCTTCGCGTCCTGCACCAGCCGTTTCAACGGGGCACTGTCCGGCGCGGCGGCGGATACAATCCGCTCCGACGAAACCAGACTCCCCGCGCCTACACTTATGAACTTCATTTCGATTTTTCCTTCAAACTTTCGCGTTTATTCCAGATTCTGAACCTGTTCTCTGATTTTTTCAAGCAGACACTTCATCTCCACCACCAGCGCCGCCGTCTCGGCCTCGCTGCACTTGCTGCCAATGGTGTTGGTTTCCCTGTTCATCTCCTGCAAAAGGAAATCCAGTTTTCTCCCCATCGGCTCCTCTTTTTCAAAGATTTCGTCGTAGGCCGAAAAATGGGAACGCAAACGCACCAACTCCTCGTCCACCGCCGTTTTGTCTGCGAAAATAGCGCATTCTGTGAGAATTCTGCTCTCATCCGCCGCAATCTTGTGATCCTCCAGCACCGTGCGCAGTCTGGCCTCCAGTTTTGCGCGGTAGTTGGCGGTGTATACCGCCGCCCGCTTCTCCACTTCTTCGGTCAGTTTTTCCAGTTCCCTCTTTTTCTCAAGCAAATCCTTCTTCAGATTCTCTCCCTCGGCTGTCCTTCTCTCGAGAAACATATCAATTGCCTGATCGTACACCGGGAGGATATCCCGCCATACTTCTTCCTCGTCCTCCTCGCCGTGGGTAAAAACGAAAATGTCCCTGTTGGACGCCACGCTCATGGTGGAAATGTCGTCCGGAAGGGAGAATTCATCCCTGAGTGCACGTAGCGCCTGGATATAACTTTGGGCATACGCCCTGTCCAGCGACACGCCCGCGGCCTTGTTCTCCAGCAGATTCACTGAAATCAGAAGATCCACTTTCCCCCGGTGGACGCCCCGCGACTGTAAATGCGCCTTGGCGCGCTCTTCCAGCGCACCGAAGGCCCTGGAAATTTTCACCGACACGTCCAGATACCGGTTGTTTACCGAGCGGATTTCTACCAAAACTTCCTTGCCGTTCACAATTTCGCCTGCACGCCCAAAGGCCGTCATGCTTTTGGCCATCGAACTCCCCCCTTTGCCCAAAAGAATTTCGTCCCTTACCTACACAGAGTGATTATACATCTCTTTTTCCAAATTGTCAATGTTTTTTCGGTCTTTTCCTTCGGCAGCGTCTTTTCGTTCCCGATTTTTTTGGAAATTTTTTCTTTTTTAGAGGCAGAAACCGACAAAATCAGAAAATTCAAAAAAAATTCAAAAGTCAAAACCGTCTAAATCTCTTCCTCTTTATGTAAAAGCATTTGACAGATGGGGCATTTGGGTGTATAATGTTTTTGCACGGTTGTTTGGGACGTTTAAAAATGCAAAATGGGAAACGAAAAAAAAGATGAAGAACCCGCCTTCAAACAGGAATGAAAGAGGCGGCGGAAGACGGAAAAGAGAACCCAAAGTTAGAATTTTCGCCTTCACCCCGGCGGATTGTTTCGTAAACCGATAAAACAGCCGCGGTTCTCTCGGCTTTCATTGAAAAAATGCGTTTTGGGGGCGCCGCTTTCCAAGCGCCGTAAACACAATGTTCCGAAAATCTGCGTCGCCGTCCGGCGCTTTCGGTTTTCGGTCACAGTGCAGAATCAAATATATTTCAGCCCGCGGACAAACCCATTTTTCAAGAGGTGAAAAAAGTATCGACCTCTTTTTTCAAAAGTTTTTGAAGGTTTTTAGGGGACTTTTCCTATAAAAGTCCCTTAAATGGGGCGCGGGGCAAAGCCCCGCAAAGACTTTGTCTTCACTCTGGCAAATATATTTTTCGCGCTTTTCTCATATATTTCAGCATCCGCTCCAAACCAAAGAGCGTAAAACGATAAAGGACTGGTGTGATATGCATAACCAATTGCTCAAAGTTGCAAAATTCGGAGGAAGTTCGCTTTCCGACGCGGAGCGATTCAAAGGCGCCATCGAGATTATACAAGCGCAGGAAGAACGGAAATTCGTAGTGGTTTCGGCGCCCGGCAAGCGTTTCCCGGAAGACGAGAAGGTGACCGACCTTCTGTATACCTGTTATGACCGTGTGCAAAACGGAAACAATGACGGCTTTGAGAAGGCATTTGAAAAGATCCGTCTGCGTTTTTCTCTTCTTCGGGATGCGCTGTGCCCCGCGTTTCCTCTGGAAGAGGAACTTTCAAACATATACGAATCCTTCAAACGGCGCATGGGCAGAGACTTTGCCGCCTCCAGAGGGGAATACCTATGCGGAAAACTGATGGCGGCATGTCTGGATTTTCCTTTTTTGGATCCGGCGGACTGTGTGTTTTTCCGCGACGACGGAAGTTTTGATTCCGAGCGCACCAATGACGCCGCACATACGAAACTCTCGGCGCTGGGCAAAGCGGTTGTCCCCGGTTTTTACGGATCCATGCCCAACGACACAATCCGGACCTTCAGCCGCGGCGGCTCGGACATCACCGGTTCCATTGTCGCACGCGCCGTCAATGCGGATCTCTACGAAAATTGGACCGATGTGGACGGTTTTCTGATGGCGGATCCCAAGATTGTTCCCAACCCCAAAGTCATGGAGAGCGTCACCTATCATGAACTGCGGGAACTGTCCTACATGGGCGCGACGGTGCTCCACGAAGATTCGGTTTTGCCCGTGCGCGTCGCAGGCATCCCGATCCTCATCAAAAACACCGCGAACCCCACCGCTCCCGGAACCATGATTCTCCCTCGCCGGGAGGAAGGCGTTGTTTCCACAATCACCGGAATCGCAGGCAGAAAGGGTTTTTCCGCTCTTACAGTGGAAAAAGATATGATGAACGCCGAGTTGGGTTTTTGCCGAAAGGTGCTGGAAGTGATAGAGGAGCACGGAGTGAATTTCGAACACATGCCCACAGGCATTGACGGCATGAGCGTGGTGGCTCCTACCGCGCAGCTTTCAGGAAAACGAATGAAGATTCTTGGCGGAATCTGCCGTCGGGCGCACCCCGAATGCATCTATATCCAGGACCATATCGCACTCATCGCCGTGGTGGGCAGCGGCATCAGCAACTGCGTCTCGGCGGTTTCCTCCATCTTTGACGCGGTTTCAAGGGCCGGCATTTCGATTTTGCTCACCAACCGCTGCATGGCCGAGAACAACATCATCCTCGGCGTGGACGAGGAGCGTTTTGAGGATGCGATCCGTGCGATTTACGCCGTTTTCGCACAATGAGAGATCTTTGGGATACCCTCAGGGAAACATCCGCGCCTATTCTGCTGTACGGCATGGGCAATGGCGCGGATAAGGCGCTCGCAGTCTGCGCCCAAAAGGGCATACCCGTCGTTGGGGTTTTCGCCTCCGACGGATTCGCGCGGGGGAATCTTTTCCACGGTATGGAAGTCATGAACTATGCGCAGGTGAAAGAGAAATTTAAAGATTTCACCGTGCTTGTCTGTTTTGCCACAAGAAGAAGGGAGGTTCTTGAGAACATCCGGCGCATTGCCAAAGAAAAGCGGTTGTATGTGCCCGACCTGCCGGTGGCGGGAAGCGAAATTTTTGACGGCACCTTCTTCGATCTTCACGAAAAGGATCTGGTGTCGGCACGGTCGCTTCTTGCTGACGAACGCTCCAAAGCGGTCTTTGACCTGGCTGTTCAAAGCAAACTCACAGGAGAACTGCCCTTCCTGCTGAGTGGAACTACGGAACCCGAAGACGACTACAGGGAAATTCTTCATCCTGAAAACTATAAAATCTGCGGAGATTTGGGCGCTTATACCGGGGACACCGCAAAAGATTTAGCGGCGCGCTGTCCCGGTATACAGGAAATTGTCTCCTTAGAGCCTGATCCCAAAACCTTTGAAAAACTGAAAAGAAACGCCTCTTTGCTGCCTGTGCGCGCCCTGTGCTGTGCCGCGTGGAGCAGAGAGGAGGATCTCCTTTTCGGCGCTTCCGGCAACCGCGGATCCGGCTGGGACGCCAAAGGTAAAAAACAAATCGAAGTTAGGGGTGTGTCCGGCGACCGGATTTTCGAAAACAGGAAGGCGGACTATCTCAAATTTGACGTGGAAGGGGCGGAGTTGGAAGCCCTGAAAGGATTCCGGAAGACCATCGACCGCGACAGGCCGGAACTTCTGGTCTCCTGCTACCATCGCGCCGAGGATCTGTTTGCCTTGCCTCTCTATCTTCGGGAAGTCCACCCTTTTTACAGGTTGTATCTCAGGCGTCACCCGGGCGTACCCGCATGGGATATCAATCTTTACGCTCTTCCGGGGCCGTCCCCCATGTGACCGTCCGAATTTCGCCGCCCGCAAAGAAGCCCCAAAAGGGCTGTCATTCAAGAAGAAAGGAGCAACCAACGATGAATCCCGCAGGCGACAGTTTCAACGTCTTCGACCGTTTTGCTCCGCTTATACAGGACTACGTTTATTCACGGGAATGGAAGGATCTGCGGCAGGTGCAGAAAGAGGCGGCGAAGATCATTTTTGACACCTCCGATCATCTTCTTGTCTGTTCCTCCACAGCGTCCGGGAAAACCGAAGCGGTGTTTTTCCCCATCATCTCAGAACTTTTAAACGACCCGCCGGAAAGTTTCGGGGTGCTGTATATCGCCCCGCTGAAAAGTCTGATCAACGACCAGTTTGAACGGCTTACCGATCTTTTGCGCATGAGCGAGATTCCGCTGTACCATTGGCACGGGGACGTAGCGTCTTCCCACAAGACAAAGGCTCTGAAAGACCCCAAAGGCATCCTGCAAATCACTCCCGAAAGTTTGGAAAGCATGCTGATCAACAGACAAAATGACATTCCACGCCTTTTCGGGGATCTGAGGTATGTGGTCATCGACGAGATTCACTCTCTGATGGGCAGCGACAGAGGCAGACAGATTTCCTGTCAACTCACGCGCATCGACCGACTGCTCATCTGCAAACCCCGCCGAATCGGGCTTTCTGCCACCATCGGCGACAAGAAGGCCGCCGCCGCGTGGCTGGGCGCCGGAAGCGACAGAGGAGTGCGCTTCACCGAGTCCGATGAAAGCCGTCCCGTATGGAAACTGGGCGTAGAGCAGTTTTTTATTCAGTCAAACAAACTTTCGGACACCGACGCCGAAGGCATTGAAATTTCTTCAAAGGATCCCACGCCGCCAACGTTCGCTCCCCAAAAAGAGAGTTCTCCTGAAAAAACCGATTTTGACCCGGGCTATGAGTATGTCTATCGGTGCACCAAAAACAAAAGTTGCCTGGTCTTTTCAAACTCAAGGGAAGAAACTGAATGCGTCACCGCGGCGCTCCGGCAGCTTGCCGAAAGAAAAGGGGAAGAAGACCGTTTTCTCATTCACCACGGAAATCTCTCCGCGGCTCTTCGGGAGGAAACCGAGGCAAAACTGAAGGAAAAAGAGAGCAGGTATACGGCGTGCGCCACGGTCACGTTGGAATTGGGTATCGACATCGGAAGGCTGGAGAGAGTCGTTCAGATGGACGCGCCGAATTCCGTCTCTTCCTTCCTGCAAAGGTTGGGCAGATCCGGCAGAAGAGGAGCCGCGCCTGAGATGGTGACGGTTATTCGCGAAGAAGAGCCGCTGCCCGGCGCTCCGCTGCCCCAGATCATCCCCTTCAAACTGCTGCAGGCCATCGCCGTCATTCAACTCTATCTTGAGGAGAATTTTATTGAAGGTCCGCAGAGAAAAGACTTTCCGCTCAGCCTGCTCTTTCAGCAGACGCTTTCGGTGCTTGCCTCTACCGGAGAACTCACCCCCGCTGCCCTCGCTTCGAGAGTTCTGACCCTTCCCCCCTTTGTGAAGGTAGATCGGGAAGACTACAGGGAATTGCTGCGTTTCATGCTGGAGAGGGACTATGTAGAACGCACCGAGGAAAAGGGGCTCATCGTAGGCATAGAGGGAGAGAAATTGGTTTCCTCCTTCAAATTCTACGCATCCTTCAAAGATTCCGAAGATTTTACCGTCCGCTGGGGATCGGATGAAATCGGAACCATTTCCTCGGCTCCTCCCGCAGGGGAACGCTTCGCCCTGGCGGGTCGGGTATGGGAAGTGGAGGAATCGGATATAAAGCGGCGGTTGATTTACGTACACCCTGTGAAGGGGCGTATGGAAATCTCCTGGCCGGGCGACTACGGAGAAATCCACACCAAAATCTTAGAGCGCATGTATCGGGTTCTTTTTGAGGACGTCGACTACCCCTACCTGAAACCTCAGGCACGGGAACGGCTCGCCTCGGCGCGCGCTATCGCACGCAACACCGGTATGCGCGATCGACAGGTCCTGCGCTTGGGCGGATTTTCCTATTGTTTCTTTCCGTGGTTGGGAAGTCGGTCCTTCAGGACAGTGCGCAGAATTCTGCAACGCTACGCACAGCGGTTGGGCATTTCCTCCATTGAATACGAGGGCTGCTATTTCATCACATTCAAAATGGAAGGCACCACCGCGGAAAATCTCTGCAAAAAACTTTCACAACTCATAGAGAAGGAAAACCGACTGGAACCAACCGATCTTGTTTTTGAAAGCGAGTGTCCCGCAATCGACAAATATGACGCGCTTCTCCCACCGTCCCTTCTGCGAAAGGCCTACGCCATCGACCGGTTGAATCTGCCGGAGGCAGTGCGGCGCATCCAAGAAATCGCGACGCGTTAGAAACAGCGCTAGTCCCTATTCTTTGACAGCCAGGTTCGCCGAAAGGCCATGAGCCGCCGCGGAAGATTCCTGCGCGTTTGTCCTTTTAAACGAAGTTGTGCAATAGACAGTCAAAAACGTCAAAATCACGTTCTGTGCGGGTTTTACCACCGCACTCAGTGGAAAAGGGGAATTTTCATGAAAACAACCGGAAAAAATATAAGAGGCCCAGTATGCGCCGCGGTTTTCTGTCTGCTTACCGCCCTTGGAACCGTTTTTTGTACTCTGATGTACCGTTTCAACTGTGACGTCACCGACATCACCGAAGCAGGTCAGGTTGTCCATCGGTCGCCGCTTTTTAAAAACAATGGGTATACCGCAGTCTTTACCGCATTCTTGGTGCTCTGCGTGGCGGTTTTTGCTCTGTCCGCGCTGATTTTCAGAAAAACTCCCTTCGCGGGAACAGGCAGATTGACCGACAGTATCGGCTTGATCTTCGACCGTTCGATTACAGGCATGGTTCTCGTTTCGGTGGTGATTCTACAGTTCCGTTTGGAAACCGCCTATACGCCTTACGAGCCTTCGCTGCTGCAATACGTTTCTTTGCTGCTGGCGCTGCTGGCTTCCCTGTATTTCTTTCTGCCGGTTTTCAGCAAAAAAAGCGCTCCGGAGGTGAGGATCTTTCTGGGCAGCGGTTTGGTGGGATGGCTTTGCTGCCATATTCTCTCCATGTACTTCTACACACTGGATCACCTTCACTCTCCTACGAAATCCCTGGCGCTTTTAGGTACCTGCTCTCTGATCTACTTTTTCCTTCTGGAACTCCGTCTTGTGTTTTCGGAAAACCAACCGGATGGCAAACCGTCCGGCGCGTCGGTGGGAGGATTCGTCGCCATGGGCATGATTGCGGCGTTCCTGTGCATTGTCGGCGGTTTCTCCTCTCTGTTTCTGTCGGTCTGGCACAGTTCCGGCTTTTCGGTAACTCTGGATACCTTTTACACCCTCTGTCGGCTCTGTATGGGCTTCTATGCACTTCTGTCGGTGCTGTGCACGCTTCTCTGCCCCACAGGCGGCCAACCGCCGCTTTCCGAAACCGAAGATCCGGCGCTTCAACCGCAGCCTCAGATTTCAAAAGAAGCGCTTTCCGAGGCTGAACTTCCGGGTCGGGACGACACAAGGACGGTGGAAAGTGAAAAGAGCGGACAAAGCGAACAGGACGAATGGGGCGAAGAAAACGGACGGGACGAACAAAACGGCCCGGACGGCGTTTCAGAGAACAAGTTTGACAAAACGCCCAACGGCACGCCTGAAGACGATACAGAAGAAGGAGAAAAACCGTCGAACAGTTCTTCAGAGGATGCGGAAGAGCCGCCACAGTGAAAAAATCGAAGAACCGGCTTTTTGCCGGACAGAGAATAAAAACAAAGAAGAATGAGGCGGAAAGGACATTTTCCGTTCTCAAAACAAAAAGAGGAGGTTCCTATGCCAAACATGAAAATGGTGGAACTGGGCGAAAACCGCTCAGTGATCAGAGATCTTTTTGAATACGGGCTGAAAAGGAAAAAAGAAGTAGGCGCCGAACGGGTCTACGATTTCTCTCTGGGCAATCCCTCAATTCCCGCGCCCCAAAAGGTCAACGAAACCCTGATATCACTCATCGAACACACCGAATCCACCGCGTTGCACGGTTATTCCTCGGCGCCCGGCGATCCAGCCGTGCGCAAGGCCGTGGCAGAGAGCATCAACAGACGTTTCAAAAGAACGCAGACGGCCGACGACATCTATATGACCTGCGGCGCCGCCGCCTCTCTGACCATCTCCCTGCACGCGTTGCTCTGCGAGGGAGAGGAAGTGATCATCTTTTCTCCCTTCTTCCCCGAATATAAAGTTTTCGTGGAAAAAGCGGGCGGCGTTGTGCGCACCGTCGGCGCACGGGAGAAGGACTTCGGTCCGGATTTGGACGCCTTTAAAAGCGCCGTCAATGCCAAAACAAGAGCAGTAATCATCAATTCTCCCAACAATCCCTCGGGCGCCGTCGTCACGTCGGAAGATCTGAGAGCAATCTCGGAATTTTTGAAGGAAAAGCAAAAGATTTTCGGCGCTCCCATCTATATTCTCTCTGACGAGCCCTACCGGGAACTGGTTTACGGCGGTGTGGAAGTGCCCTATGTCATGAACTTCTATGAAAACACCCTTGTCTGCTATTCCTACAGCAAATCCCTTTCCCTGCCCGGCGAACGCATCGGATACATCGCCCTGTGTCATGAAGCCCAGGAAAGAGAGAAGGTATTCGCGGCAATCTGCGGGGCGGGGCGCGCGCTGGGATACGTCTGCGCACCGGTGCTCTTTCAGAAAATGCTGCTTTCCTGCTTGGAGGAAAAGACCGATCTGTCGGCGTATGAACAAAACAAGAACCTGCTCTACCGAGCGCTGTGCGACATGGGCTACACCTGCGTGAAACCGGAGGGAGCATTCTACCTCTTCATCAAAGCGCCGGGCGGGGACGACGCCGCCTTCTGCGAACAGGCGAAAAAGCACGACCTGCTCATCGTCCCCTCGGCAAGTTTCGGGCTGCCCGGGTATATGCGCATCGCATACTGCGTGTCCCTCCAGACCATTCAAAACGCCCTGCCGGCCTTCAGAGAGTTGGCAAAGGAATACAATCTGTGACACGAAGGGATTTCAAGAGCGGCGACGTTTGAAGGTGACGGGAACAGAACAAAAAGGACTTTTTCCCGCATAGGCGAAAATCCGCCGCAAACCGGCTCGGCTCTACTCCCGCCACCCTAAACCCTGTGCTTTACACATGAAACTGAAACTCAAAATTGCGAAAGGAGTACGCACTGTGAATATGAATACAAACATGAACGGGAACAATTCCAATTCCGATTCCGATTCGATTTTCAAGCAGTCGCTTGACGAATTGACCTGCGACGATCTGGCTCCCAAAACCAAAAAGAAAACCGAGAAAAGAGTGATTGCCGAAAAAATCATATGGGCCGCTGTGACTCTCTCGCTCTTTGCCGTCTTTGTGGTTTCCGGTTCCACAGCGTTAAGGAACACTGTAGATTTTTTGATTGCGCAGACCCGCCTTTCAGATTTGGCAGACAGTTTCTCCCCCACCACGGGCGTCTCGGAAACTTCCCTGGCTCTCAAGCCCGGCAGCCTCATGTATGCGCTTGCCGACTGCCTGGATCTGCTGAACGGAACCGTGGTTTATCCCGACGACAACATTCACCCCACCCCGCCGCCGGTCAATCCGGGAACCGATCCCACGCCAAGTTCCGATACGCCCAAGGAGGAGGATCCCTATCTTTCAGAGGAACGCCTCGAACTCTTCAGAACCAAACTGGACGATTTACAGACGCAATACAAAAACGGGGATATTTTTGCCTGGATCTTTATCCCGGGAACCAACATTGATTATCCTGTAGTGATTGGTCATACAGATGAACCCGACTATTATCTCGATCGGGGAGTTGACAAAAAATACAATGTGGCGGGCAGCATCTACATGGATTTTCGCAACGAAAAAAATCTGTTGAACAACCGCTTCACAGTGATCTACGGCCACAATATTCGGCAGCGGGGAACCATGTTCAACCGCCTGGTAGAGTTCAAAAGCGCCAAAATGTTCGAAAAATACCGTTATATCTATATTTTTACCAAAGAAGCCGCTTTGAAATATGAAATTTTCTCAGTATACGAAGCGCACGCCTATGAAAGTCCTTCCATCTCCATCACTGGATTCACCGATCAGTCGTTTTTAAAGAAGATCACCGACATTCAGCAAAAATCCATCAATGTGCGGCAGGGACTGACTCTGTCCGCGCGCGACCACGTCCTGATGCTCTACACCTGCGCCAACACTCCTTCGGTGCTTACCAACAATGATATTCGCTGCATGGTATTTGGAGTTCTTGTGGACGCCGCCGTTTGACGCTCCGACGGCTCGACGAATAGTTCCGGGCGCTTCGGCGCTTCAGCGCTTTGGCTCTAAAAATTTTACGTCTTACGGCACGAACCTTCAGAAAAAATTTTTCGCACGGCTTATAGCCGTGCGAGCGGCCGTGAACACGGGCGCGGTTTGACCCGAAAATCCCGTCCCCTTCCAAAGCCCTCGTCACCCGACATTCTCTGAGAACCTTTGAGTCTTCTCCGGAGTTGTCCCGACCGTGACCGGCTTCATCGGTTATGCCGAAATGTATTCGGGGTATCCCAAAAGCACCTCCGGACAAGCCCGGTTGTATTCGGGTATGTACGATTTTCCCGCAACAACCCCCACTGAGTTTCCGGCCCCCGGTTCTGAGGTATCCGAATATTCCGATGCGCAAACACAGAATTCGGAACTTTCCCACACATCTTCGGACATGCTCAAGACGCGTTCCGACGTCCCCATTGAACTGTCTACGACCCTGTTATACCCTGTATGAGGATTGAAAACTATGCGTTTATCTGTCATCATCCCCATGTACAATGAGGAAAAAATCATCAAAGAGACTCTTGAAGAACTTTCTGCCGCGCTGTGCGAAAGGTTTCCCGATCCGACGGAATATGAAATCATAGCCGTCAACGACGGGAGCACCGACCGAACCGCCGAAATTGTGTCGGCGCTTACAGGCATTCTTCCTTCTTTAAAACTTATATCCTACCAACCCAACAGGGGAAAAGGGGGTGCTGTGCGGGAAGGAATGCTGCAAGCCCAAGGAAATTTTACTCTCTTCACCGACAGCGATCTGGCTTACGGATGCGCGCCCATCTTCACCTTCCTTGAGCAGTTTGAGAAAGGCAAAGGGGATCTGATTCTCGGTTCTCGGGCGCTTCATCCCGACGGATACAGAGGATACACGGTTTTGCGAAAGATTCTGTCCAAGGGCTACCTGCTCATCGTGCGCAAGGCCGCCGGGTTTTCCTATACAGACTCCCAGTGCGGCATCAAGGGATTTTCAAAAGTTCTTGCCTTTCAACTTTTTGAAGAACTGCAAACACCCGGCTTTGCTTTTGATCTTGAAATCCTGCTTTCCGCCAAGGACCGGGGGGCGAGGGTATGCGAGGTGCCCGTGAAAATCGTCTCGCACGGGTCCTCAACCGTGCATCCACTGAAAGATGCGTTGAAAATGCTTTCCGACCTTAGAAAAATCAAAAAAAGAAGAAAAAAGAGGTGTGCGAACAGTGGGAACTGTTGACTTCTATTTTGAAAACGGATACGACGTGAATTCTCACGACTGTGACTACAACAACATCTTACGACCTTCCGGGGTTCTTCGGTATCTGCAGGAAACTGCCAATCTTCAAATTGAAGACGCAGGGTTCGGATACGACTTCTGCAAATCCATGGGCAAAGCCTTCGTGCTCTCAAGGGTTGCCGTGGAGTTGTGTGAACCCATTTATGCATACGAGAAGATCATAGGCAGAACCTGGGCGTGTCCCTGCGGAGGCGTAAGTTTCAACCGCTGCTCGTGCCTGATGAAAGATGGGCGGGTTGCGGCAAAACTGTCCTCCGTGTGGGCCTTGCTGGATTTTGAGAGCAAAACCCTTGTACGGGTCGCCGATTCGGGCCTGGTTCTGCCCCGTGGGGAACCGCTGGTTCTCTCTGCGCCCCTGAAATTTCGGATTCCCAAGACACCCTCCCTGAAAGAGGCGGGAACCGTCAAGGCAGGTTACAGCGTCTGCGACCGAAACATGCATATCAACAACACCCGTTATCCCGATATTTTCTGTGATTTTCTGCCTTCCCTTGAGGGAAAGAGAATGGCGCAGTTGTCTGTTTCTTACCTGAAAGAAGGACATTTGGGTGAGGAAATGAAAGTTTACATGGCGCAGGAAGAAGAAACCGGCGCATGGTTTTTCCGCACGGAAATCGGACAGGATCGCCAAACCGGTGTGGAGGCGCGATTGCTGCTCGCCGATCTTTAAAAGGCCGCGCCGCAAATTTCACAGCCGACGCGCCGATTTTGAACGCGCCGATTCGCATCCTTCTGCCTTTGCCGCAGTTTTTTGAACGTGGGCCTGTTTCCCCGCGGTTCTTTCCCCCAGGTTTTACGTCCTGCGTGCGGGCGGCTATCCTATCATGGGGCTATCCTATCATGGAGCCACCCTGTCATGGGTTGTCTCCTGTCGAGGGTTACCTCCTGTCAAAGATTGTCCCCGCCGCAGATTGCCTTCTGTCAAGGATTGTCCCCTGCCGCGGGTTGCCTCCTGCCGCAGGCTTCCTCCTGCCGCGGGCTTCCCCTGCCGCGGATTGCCTCCTGTCAAGGGCTGTCCGTCATGGACTGTGCCGTCACGGCCGCCCTTCGGCGCAAATGCCAATCCGTCCCCCGTCATACGGAGCCCCTTTCCTTAGCGGCAGAGTGGCAGCGACGGTTCTGTCGCCGATCTGCGGTTATCTTACAAAAAATTTTCCGGTGCGCCCACGCCGGCAGCGTTATGCGGCGCCGCATGAACTTAGGCGCTACCGAAGAAGGAGCCGAATGTGATTGAGAATCTCACGCTCTATAGGTATTTCTACGAAACCGCCAAAGCCGGCAGCATTTCGGCGGCCGCAAAACTTCTCTATGTCTCTCAACCCGCCGTCAGTTCGATGATCGCTCATTTGGAACGGGAGTTGAACACCACACTGTTCTTTCGCACCAGCCGGGGCGTGACCCTCACTCCGGAAGGCGTTCTTCTCTTTGACTTCGTAAAAAACGCTTTCTCTTTTCTTGAGGCCGGCGAGGACAAATTGCGGGACATCTCCAATCTATCCGGGGGAGTTCTGCGCATCGGCGCTTCGGACATGACTCTAAAATTTTTTCTGCTGCGACACATACAGGCTTTCAGCAGCGCGCATCCCGGTGTGCATCTGACGGTAACCAACGCCCCCACGCCTCAGACTCTTGACGCGCTGAAGGGCGGTGAATTGGATCTGTGCGTCGTTTCGGGACCGCTCTTTCAAAACGACGTCTTTACGGAACTGCCCGTAAGGAAAATCGAGGACATTTTTGTGGCCAACGCCGACTTTTTTCCCCTTCACAAAACCGTGAGTTTTGAGGAACTTTCGGAATTCCCTCTGATCATGTTGGAAAAAAACACCAGCACCAGACGCTACACCGACAGTCACATCCGCTCCGTTTGCAGCGCGGAACACCTGCCCCGGCCAAGGATCGAACTTGCCACAAGCGATTTGGTTCTGGAATTTGCAAAACGCGGCATCGGCATCGGATGCCTGGTAAAGGATTTTGCCTTGGAAGCGCTCGCGGCGGGAGATCTCTTTCAACTGTCTCTCTGCTCCCCGTTTCCGCCGAGATCCTTTTACCTCGTCTATCTGAAGGGCATTCCCCTTTGCGCCGCTGCCAGTCAATTTATCTCGGATATCGAAAACTCCCGGGAGACGTTTTAGGTCTTCCGGGAGTTTTGATTTTAGTTTCCTGTTCGAAAGTCCGTCTGCCCCTGGCATCCAAATGCGGGTACAGCCGCGCCGCTCACTGGAGGATCAATCCGGCGTAGTCCTTCGTATAGTCCACCGTCAACCCCTCTGCGACCTTCTGTACCATCTCATGATAGATTCTCAGAAGATCTGTTTCACGGAACTCCTCCAGGTGTTTGTCCACATATTCATCCTCCAGCGCACAGCGCAAAATCACGTGCAGCCCCATTTCGCTTTTGACAACCGAACTGATCTCGCCCACCTTCAGATTCTTCACAGTCTCTTCAAAAAAGTCATAGGTTTCGCCCACGGTAAAATAGCGCACGCCCTTGTTGTTGTCCTCGCTGTATTCCTTTGCCAGTTCAAAGAAATCCTCGCCCGCTTGGGCGCGCTCTCTCAGGATTTCCGCAGTTTTCGTCTTGCTTGTGTCGGAAATATAGATCTGTACCGCGGCGTAGAAATACTCCTCCACATCTTTCAAAAGCATCGCATCGGAAAGGCGAATGATTCCCGACGCTTCATCGGTCAAAAACCGGCAAAGTTCCCCGTCGAGGTAATAGTTGAGCGTCTGAAGATAAAACACGTTCTCCGACATATACCTGCTTTCCAGATCTTTAAAATACAGATCGTCGCTTTCATAATTCTTACGGCTCTCTTTGATCTGATTTTTGATCTCTTTTCGAACGCTCTTTGAAAGTTTTACGCCGTATGTGTCGGCCATGGATTCCAGAGCGCAGTACTGCCTCAGTTCCGAAAGCACCGCCTGCTCCAGTTCTTCTTTTTGAAGATCGGTCAAATCCTCGGCCTTTGTGTCATCAAACAGATAACTTTTGTTTTTCATGCAAACAAATCTGTACATCTCGGCGGTCACTTCTTGTCCACCGATCTTCAAAAGCACCGTAGTGTCGCCCTTTTGAAACGAGGTGCACCCGCAGAGGAAACACAAGAGCAGCGCCGACACCAACAGCAGCGCGATTTTCCCGATTCTCACATTTTTTCCTCCTGTTTTTTATCTCTTTCACAGTTCTTGCGGCCGTTTTTTGAAAGGTTTGACGGCGCATTCCACAGTTTCGGTTCTTTCTCCCTTCCGGAGGCGCACTTTCCCGTCGCCCGAACCCTGCGGCCGTATCGCTCGACAATCAACCTGCCGCCGCGACCCTGCCGCCGAAACCCTGTCCGGATTCATCCGGGCGTACCCAAATGGTCGGCTACCGATTCGCCATTCTGTACGAAAACGACGGCCTGTAAGACCCTTGCCACGTCCTTGCTGTCCACCACATACCGTTCTTTGCCGTTGTCATATACATAGAAGCAAAGATTTCCCGCATCTCCGTAGAAATAGAAGTTCAGTGTATGGGTTCTGCCCCCGTAGATCTCGTAGGAGATGCTTATATCGGGCTTGCTCAGATCCACTTTGTTGATTTCCTCCATTTGTTCCGCCACGTTGGTGTACATCCGGATGCGCAAAAGGTTATAGTACAGGGTTTTAAAATTGTCCACACCGCTGACCTTTCCCGCGTCGGAAACGGTTTTCCCGTTGGAAAGCACAACACCCTCAAGGATAGGAACGCCTTCGGAATCCAATACCTTTTCGGTGTTCGTGGCATTCATCCTATACTGCAGGGCAAACGATTCCCGCAATCTTTCCAAATGAAGAAATTCGTTTATATATTTATCCTTCAACCCCGTGCTGTCCACCGTCAACCGATCCAGATTGTCAATAGAAATCACCGACACAAAACTGCTCATATAGAATGTGTCGTCCTTCTCCATGAAAGGGACGCTTTCGGCGTAAGTTTTGACGATAAATTCATATTGGGCATTGTAGACATAGTAAAACTTTCCCCCTTCGTCCTCGGAAGGTTCGCTGAAGACCAAGAGGTTCTCAAGATCTCCCTTCTTATAGTGGAAGGACATATAGGGGTTATCTTTGGAGATCCCGTACTGGGCAAGTGTCTCCTCGGAAATATCCAATTGCCTGTAGGAGGTTTTCTGATCCTCGATGGTGGGCACGCAGGGGGAAACAGCCACCACTTCCTTGCCAAATATGGAGGATCGGAAAGACTCATAAAGCAGTGCCATATACTCGGCGCTGGTGTCATACATGTTGTATACCGGATTTCCGTCCTCGTCGTCGTAGATATATTTCATGAGAATCGACGTGGTGGATCTGTCCATGGCCAGCGCGTCGTTGGCGTCATAGCGCACAATCTGCACATACGCCTGCTTTCCCCTGTACAGCGTGAAACTGTCCGGCACATAGTCCCTCTCCGCTCCCACGGGAACCACTGTCAAAATGGGAGAAGCCAGTTCCGAAATGCTGAGCGTGTAGTACGGACCGAGGGTACTGCCGATCATGTACACCGCATTTCTTCCCTCGTACAGAGCATACCGGCTCCTGCCGTCCGGCGTATAGTCGCCGATATAAATCTTATGCCGTACCCCATTTTTGTCGGTGGTCATATAGTAATTCAGCGTCGAAAGATCCTGTAGACCGTAGTCCTCCAGGGGAAGTTCGTAGTCCTTCAGATCCTCCCCCGTGATGGGAATCCGATCCTCTCCGCCCAGTGTGTCCAACTCATCTTTTGTCAGTTTCTCCGCCTTCTGATGCTGAAGTTCCTTCAGTTCCTCCGAAGTCGGTAAAACCCTCGTCGCAATAGGGGCGGAAAGCGCCGTGTGCAGAAAAATGGTGTTGTTCCCGTCAAAGGGGGTGAGTTCGTAATCACGGACAAAAACATTTCCGTTTTTCACATAGAAACTCCAGGGAGTTTCGTCGCCTTTGCCAAGGAAATATTCCTGATTCTCCCCCTCTTCCACCGACATGATCCGGAGAGTTCCGTTCTTCACATCCTCCCCTTCAATATACGGTTCCGCTTCGGCATCGCCCTCGGAATTTCTGTTAAAATAGGGCCTGAGCACCCCGAAATACAGCGGAAGTGAAACGACAAGCACGGTGACAACGACGGCGATCGCCACAATTTGCCTTGAAAGATAACTCTTCTTTTTCACTTATTTTTTCTCCTTACATACACCGTCACGCCGGCCACGAGAAACGCAGCGGGAATAACTCCTGCAACGAAAACGAGAAAGACTTTTTTCCCCGCGGCGCTGACGTTGGTCACGTTCTCCTCCGCAACAAAATCCTTATACTCGATTTCAATGGCTTCCGGAATCTCCTTTTCATCCACGGTCGCCCGCACAAGATTGGTCACCAGCGCCTCGTTTGCATAGGAGGAGGAGCGCAGGAATTCATCGGAAACAATGGAAGAGTCGGCGCAAAGCATCACATAGTTGTATTTGTAGTAGTTTCCTTTCACCGAGGTGCGGTTTTGCGCGATGGCAAGCACCGGCATGCCCGACGCAGGATAGTCCTCGTTTTCGCACTG
>CANQNM010000019.1 GCA_947625265.1 uncultured Clostridia bacterium | reverse complement strand
CGGGGGAAAGTCTTGATTTTTCCTTTTCGGGGCTGAAAACGGCGGTGATCAATCAGGTTCACGCCATCCGACAAAAGGACGGGCTTCTGCCGGCTGCGGACATTGCGGCGTCGTTTACGCGCGCCATTGCGTCGGGCGTCCGGAAGCGGCTGGAACAGGCCTACGGCAGGGAACCGTTTCACACGTTCGTGCTAGCGGGAGGCGTTTCCGCCAACTCCCATTTGCGGGCCGTGTCGCAGGAATTCTGCCGGGAACACGGGGTGCGCTTCTGCGTTCCCCCGCCTGAATTTTGCACCGACAACGCCGTCATGATCGGTGTGCAGGGATTCTATGAGGCGGCCGCCGGGCATTTTGCCGGCAATGACCTGAACCCCGAGTCCACCTGCGACATTTAGTTTGCCGTTCTTCGCTTCGACGGCCTGCCGGTTGCCGGATTTTCGGTTCGATGGGTTTTCGGTTCGATAGGCTTCGATTCGATGGGTTTTCGATTCGATAGGTCTTCGGTTTGATAGGTCTTCGGTTCGATAGACTTCGATTCGATAGGTTTTCGGTTCGATAGGTCTTCAGTTCGATAGATTTTCAGTTGGATAGATCTTCTGTTCGATAGCTCTTCCGTTGGAGAGGTCTTCGGATCGGCGATTGGTCTGCGCTGGACGCCGATGCCCTGTGTGCGGCGGCAGATTTTTCGGACGGTCGGCTGCCCGCCGGTTGGTAAACGCTCCGGCGCGGGCTTAGTTCGGGTGTTAAGAGCATGGTAAAAATGCCGAAAATTTTTTTGCACGAAAAATCAAAAATCGCGGGAAAAAACGCGAAATTCTTCGCGAAATTCGTCTAAACGGAGCAAATTTTTTTGCTCGGTTTTCTGGAATAAAATGGGTTGAACCTGCGGACGAGTGTGGACAACCCTGTGAAGAACGTCGGAAGATTTTCAAAAAAACCCCTAAAAATCGGGATGTCAAGTGGGGAAAAGAGAAGTTGTCTGTGGAAAACCCTGTGGAGTTTGTGGAAAAGCAAAATGTTTGACGGTGAAAAAACATCCCAGCAATTTGCACAAGAACGTATCGCCCGAACAGGCGACCCGAAAGGATTCAGAAAGAAAAGGAGAGCGCTCAATGAAAAGAGAAAACGAAGAGAAAACGGTATCTCCCGCGGTAGTCGCACGGCTTTCTAGATACTACCGTTTTCTGCGCGATCTGAAGGAACGCGGGGTAGAGCGCGTCAGTTCGGCCGAACTGGCGCGGCTGATGGATCTTACCGCCTCTCAGATTCGTCAGGATTTCAACTGTTTCGGGGGATTCGGACAGCAGGGGTACGGGTACAATGTGGAGCATCTTTTCGGGGAACTGAGAAAACTTTTGGGCGCGGAAGAGGGGTATAGCGCGGTGATCATTGGCGCGGGGAATCTGGGTTCAGCGCTTGCCCACGCTCAAACGTTTGTACGGCGTGGCGTTGCGGTGTCTGCGGTGTTCGACGTTTCCCGGCGAGTCGTAGGCAGCGCCATGGGATCGCTGACGGTTCGTCATATGGACACGCTGGCAGACTACTACAGGGAACATCCCTTTCAGATTGCCGTGCTGTGCGTGCCCAAGGACGCGGCGCAGTTCTGCGCCGACACGGTAGCCGAACTGGGCGTGCCGGCGATCTGGAACTTCACGGGAATCGAGGTGCGGGTGCCGCCCCGATGTATCGTCGAAAACGTACATCTGGGCGATTCGCTTTTGACCCTTTCCTATAAACTGCGGCAAAGGGAAAGCCGGTGAGCAGTCTTTACGCGTTTCTCCTTTGGAAAGCATTTTTCTAAAAAACTTTTGTTTTTCGGGAGGGTACTTCCGCAGAAGGGTACTTCCGCAGAAGAGAACTTCCGCAGAAGAGAGCCTCCGCAGAAGCGAACCGAGCGGGCAGAGGGGTGCGCCGGCGCTTCCTAAAAACTCTTTGCGGGATGCGGCAAAAAAAGAAGGGGAACCGGGGCAAAGAACGGACTTTTTCGGGGAGCGGGAAGAACCCCGTGTTTGCGTAGAAGAATGCCGTCGGGAGGACTACGCGCGGCGGTCAAGCCGGAAATTTTTTGAAATTGTGTGATTTCGGAAAGGCAACAGGAAACAGGAACCGATGAAAATAGAACTGAACTATCAAAACAGGGTGGTGTGTCTGCCGGGAGCGGTGCTTGAGAAAAACGACGCCACCGAGCAGGATCTGCGGGTGCTTTTGAAATTGGCGGGGCGTCCCGACTTGCAGGAGTGTTTTGACGCCGCCAAACTGGCGGTCGAATTGGAAATTCCCGAAAGGGAAGTGGAAAACGCCGTCTCTTTCTGGCGGGGCGCCGGAATTCTCAGGACGTCCCGATCCGCGTCGGCAAAACCGACCGGGGGAGAAAAGCAGGAAAAAACGCCCCTGCCCATCACGGGAACGTCCGGAATGCCCTCCTACACGGGTAAACAGATTGAGGAGATCATGGCTGAGCGCAAGAGGTTGGGACAGTTGCTGGAGGAATGTCAGAAAATTCTTGACCGAGTGTTCAACGTGTCGGAGAGCAATATGGTTATCGCTCTCTGCGACGTGATGCATCTGGAGGACGACTACATCCTGCTCTTATGCAGTTATTGCACCGGCAAAAGCGAAAAGGGCGTCACCATGAAATATGTGTACAACACGGCCTACAGGCTGTATGAGCAGAATATTCTGACCATGCAGGGGTTGGAGGACTACATTGCCAAAGAGGAGAGCGCGCGGGATTTCGAGAACCGTGTCCGGCATCTTTTCGGAATCGGCGGAAGGAAACTTACGGCGCGGGAGAAGAAATTTTTCGAGAACTGGCGAGCCTTGGGATTCACAAACGAAGTGTTCTCCTACGGGTACGAACTATCGGTGGACGCCACGGGTGAACTTTCCTACCCGCACCTCAATAAGATTCTGGAGGGTTGGAAGAAGGCGGGCGTGAAGGATTTGGAAGATGCGCGGAAAAACGCCGAGGAACACCGGGAGGCGATGAGAAAACTTTACGGCGACAAAAAGGCCGAAACGTCGGGAAAGCAGAAGAAACCGGAGGAATTTTCCAGTTTTGATCCCGATGAATTCTTTGAGAAGGCCAAACAAAAGGGGAAAGAGGTTCTGAAAGGAAAAACCTGAACAGCCGAACGGCTGCCGCCGAAGGAACGGCGCGTCCGGTCAAACCCCGCCGAAAACAGGACGGCGCGGAGAAGGAAAGCGGTCAAAGAGTAAAAAGACAAAAAACACGAAAAGGGATCTTCGCTGAAAGTTTCCCGCGCCCGTCAAAACGGGAGGACGGTCGGGAGGTTTTTGAAACGGTGTGAAAGGAGAGCGCGCTCTTTCGAAGATTCTATAAATTTTATGGCGCAAGAAGGGTAGAGGAACATGAGTTACAGCCCCGAGGTATTTGCAAAAATCAGAGAAATATACAACGAAAGGCGCAGATCCGTGGGCGAGTCGCTGGAAGCGCGCATTGCGCAGGTGCGGGGACTGCCGGGCATGACGGAAATTGAAGAGCGGCTGGGTTCCACCGGCGTGCGGGTGATGGCGGCGCTGAAAAAGAACGACGGCGGCAAGGCTCTTGACGGGGTGCGCCGGGAAAACGAAGCGCTGGTGGAAAGGCGAAACCGAATTCTTCTGGAGAACGGCTATCCGGCCGATTTCTGTGATCCGCGGTTTCACTGCGTTCGCTGCGGCGACACGGGGTATGTACAGGGTTGCCGGTGCTCGTGCATGCGCGAGGAACTGTACAACGCTCAGGCGGCGATTTCAGGGCTGGGGGCGCTTTTGGAGCGGCAAAGTTTTGAGAATTTTGACGTGAAGTTCTATGAAAATCCCCAAGAGGCCGAGTCGCTGAGAGATTTCTGTATGGACTATGCCGACAGGGGCTTTCGGGAAGGAAAAAATTTGGCGCTCATGGGTGCGACGGGACTGGGGAAAACCCATTTGTCTACCGCCATCGCCAAAAGGGTGATGAAAAACGGGGGAAGCGTGATTTATGAAAGCGCGCCCAACATCCTGGGAGATTTTCAATATGAGCGTTTTGGCAGGGGCTACACCGATATCTCGCCCGTGCGTACCGACAAGTATTTCGACGCAGATTTACTGATCATTGATGATCTGGGAAGCGAAGTGACCGGTTCTTTCACCGTTTCCACGATGTACACCCTGATCAACACCAGATTGAATAACCGTATGGCGATGCTGATCAACACCAATCTTTCTCCCAAAGAATTGACGGATCGCTACGACCAGCGGATCACCAGCCGGATCTTCGGGGAGTTCAGAATCATGACCGTTGAGGGAAAGGATATCAGGGGTCAGAAACTGTGAACCGTAAAAAAAACAGAAAGCGGGAGTCGCCCGCAAAAAAGGAGCGTAAATCATGAAACTGATTGTGGCGGTGGACAGAGACTGGGGAATCGGGTACAAAGGGGAACTGCTTGCGAGGGTGCGCGCCGATTTGCAGAATTTCAAAAAACTCACCGAAGGAAAAACCGTGATCCTTGGATCCAATACCCTTTCAACCTTTCCGGGAGGAAAACCGCTTAAAAACCGCACCAATCTTGTGCTGCATCCCGATATTTCCTATAAGCCGGAGGGAGCGAGGGTGATGCATTCTCTTACGGAACTGCTTTCCTATGTACAGGCGCACGCCGAAGAGGATTTCACGGTGGTGGGCGGTGCGTCGGTATACAGGCAGTTGCTTCCCTTCTGCGACGTCGCCTACGTGACCAAATTTGACGCAAATTTTCCCAAAGACGTGTGGTTTGAAAATCTTGACAAAGATCCCGCGTGGATGTTGGTTTTTCGGGGTGAAGAACAGAGAAGCGACGGGAAAACCGATACGGTGGACGGGATGCCCTTTTATTTCACCGAATACCGGCGGATTAAACGATAAAAAATTCAAGAAACCTTTCCCCGGAAAAGCAGGAGCGCCGCGTCAAAGGCCGGTTCGCGACGTTTTTTAAGAGAGCGTCCGGAAGAGGTTTCCCCCAAATGTTTTGCAGGATGTTAGAGAAAAATGAAAGTCCGCGGCGGACAGCAAAACTTTTTGGGGGAAAATCTATGTAAAAATATTTCCTTCGTATTTTCAAAAAAAATTCACAGAAATGCTTTGACTTTTTTGACGAAAAATCTGACAATATAAAGCGAAGAATTTTGGTACAGAAAAACGAGGTTTGAAAATGGTTCCGTGACTGCGCGGGCATTTCTCAAACCGGTACGAAAGGCGCATCATGAGAATGAAAATTTTTAGAAAACTTTTGATTTGTTTGACGGCGCAGGTTTTTTTGCTTACGGCGTGCGCTTCCTCGGGAATGACGGTTCAACCGCCCACTGGGACGCCCGGCGGCCCAACCGACTCTTTTTTTGAAAGTGACGGTTCTTTGGCGGTCAGTTCCCCGGGAGTTTTGTCGCCGACGGATCCTCCCGCGACGTCCGACGGCCCGTCCGTGTCTCCGTTTTTGCCAAGCGGGCAGACGCCTTCGTCTGAACCGACCCCTCCCCCCAAGCCGTCCAAGACCCAGCCGGAAGACTTTCAGCCTTTTTATCCCGATGAAAAGGTGATCGCCTTTACCTTCGACGACGGACCGGATTGGGTGACGCCGAGAGTGCTCGATCTTATCGACGGCACCGACGACCGGGTCACCTTCTTCATCACGGGATATATGATGGACATGAACGCCAAATATAAGGACTATGTAAAGCGCGCCAGCGATATGGGGTGCGATGTGGGACTGCACACCTACAACCACAAGAATCTCTTCTATGCCAGCACCCAGACGGATGCGCCCGAGGAACTGATCCAGAGCGAACTGGGAGACATAGACAAACTGTACACCGAGATCACCGGCAAGAAGACCTACCTGCTCCGTCCACCCGGAGGAAGCCTCAACAAGAAGAGAAACTACGGGTACGCCTGCATTCTCTGGAGCGTGGATTCAGAGGACTGGAAGTCCTGGTCAGACCGCCGCGCGCAGTTGACCTCCAGCAACGCCCAGGTCAAGGCAAAGGCCACGGAAGAGGCCGCAAATGAAATTGCAACCAAGGTTTTGGCGACGGTGAAGCCCGGAGACATTGTGCTGATGCACGACGTCTACGAAACTTCCGTCATCGCCTTTGAAAAAATCTATACCGCGCTTAAAGCGCAGGGGTACAAATTCGTCACCGTTTCCGATCTCCTGAACATCGACCCGGAACAGTATACCGGCTGGTATTTCCACGAAACAGGAAGATCGGGCGTGAACGGATCAATGAACCTGGCGCAAAGAACAGACGCCCAGTCTGTCGCGGCGCTGCCCCCTGAGAAAATTTTTTAGAACCCGCCTGTCGGGTATTTGAGAAAGATGAAAAAAGTGTTGTAAAATGAAAAAAGCGAAAAGAATTTTTGTTTTGTTTACGGCATTGACGCTGGCGCTCAACCTGACCGCCTGCCGTTTTGGAAAAATCGCGACGTCGTCTGAAAAATCCGACGATCCTTCGCGAGAACCTCCCTTTTCATCGGTGTTTTCGCCTGCCCGAACACCCGAATCTGTCTCAGACCGGACTCCAAGCCCGACCCCCAACTTAACTTCCCGTCTGACTCCCGGTCCGACTTCTGATCCGACCCCGGATCCAACGTCAGATCCGACTCCTGATCCAACTCCTGATCCAACGCCAGATCCAACTCCTGATCCGACCCCGGATCCAAAGCCTCAGGTTGATGAGTATCTGCCCTTTTATCCGGGAGAAAAGGTGATCGCCTTTACCTTCGACGACGGGCCGGATTGGGTGACGCCGATGATTCTGGATCTTTTAAAGGACACTGACGACCGGGTGACATTCTTTATCACCGGATATATGATCGACAAAAACCCAAAAAACTACAGCGGATACGTGCGCAGAGCGTTTGAAATGGGCTGCGATATCGGTCTGCATACATACAATCACACCAATTTGTATTATGCGAGCACCCAAACCGACGCGACGGACGAGGTGATCGAGCGGGAACTGGGAGATTTGGACGCCAAAATTTTTGACATTCTCGGGGAAAAGAGTTGGCTTCTGCGTCCACCTGGAGGAAGCCTTAACAAAAAGAGAAACTATGGGTACGCAAGCATTCTCTGGAGCGTGGATTCAGAGGACTGGAAAACCTTTTCGGAACACCGCGCGGAACTTCTCTCAAGCGACCCTGTGGTGAAATCTAAGGCGCAGAAAGAAGCGGCGCAGGAGATTGCTTCAAGAGTTCTTAAAGAAGTGCAGCCCGGGGATATTGTGCTGATGCACGACATCTATGAAACCTCCGCAATGGCCTTTGCCGAGATCTACGAAGCGCTCAAGGCGGAGGGTTACCGCTTTGTCACCGTCTCGGAATTGCTGAAGATTCAACCGGAGGAGTATACCGGATGGTATTTCTACAGCAGCGCGATGGCGGGACGCGACGGGGAACTTACAGTCGCGCAAAGACAGAGCGCAGCCCCGGTTCTGGCGGTTCCTCCGAAAAAATTCTCGTGAAATGCCAAAAAAGTTGGAGGACAAGATCTTTGTGGGGCTTTGCCCCTGACCGCAGAGAAAGGACAAAATTTTTGCGGGGCTTTGCCCCGCACCCGATTCAGGGGACTTTTCGGGAAAAGTCCCCTGAAAACCTTCAAAAGCTTTTGAAAAAAGGATAAATATTTTTTTCCGCTTCTGAAAAGCGGGGTTGTCTGCGGTCTGCGGTCAAGAGTTTTGCCCCTGACCGCAGAGAGAGGACAAAGGTTTTGCGGGGCTTTGCCCCGCACCCTATTCAGGGGACTTTTCTCGAAAAGTCCCCTGAAAACCTTCAAAAGCTTTTGAAAAAGGGATAGATATTTTTTCCGCTTCTGAAAAGCGGGGTTGTCTGCGGTCTGCGGTCATGGGTTATAACTAGGTATACGTGGTATACAGGTATACGGGTATACGGGTATACGGGTATACAGGTATACAGGTATACAGGTATTCTTGGTGTTCTTATTTTCGAATTACAGTTTTGACGGGCAAGTATTTGTGGGAGCGCCGTGAATTGAATGGATGTCCGTTGACCGGCGGCGCCAATAAGACAATGGTCAAGATAGACATTGGCATGTGTGCATAATTGCAGGGAGAAATATATGTTAAAAACATTGAAAAAGTTGTGTGAAAAAAAAAGAAGAGTCTTGCTTTATACCAACCAGGAAAACACTTCTAAATTTGATTACGGACAAATACTGGCGGTAAACGACAAAGAGTTTGCCATTTATTCGGTGACGCCTGACGGAAAGGCGGACGGCATTATGGTAAAAAAATTGACCGATGTCATTCGTGTTGGGATTGGTGGACAGTACGAAGAAAAAATCGAAAAGTTATGCGCAATGAACCATATTGCACCGTTTGATGAAAAATTGAATGCTGATGATATTGTTGTATCGGCGTTGCAGTTGGCAAAAAGAAATGGTGAGATCGTATCTCTTGTACTACTTGATAGTGACTATTTCGATGTGGTAGGATTTATTGACGATATAAGCGATGGGCTTTGCACGGTGCGAGAGGTTGACGAATACGGATTTGAAGATGGAATTACGCATATCCCATTGGAAAACATCACAGAACTTTCCTGCGGATCTGAGGATGAAAATCGGGTGTTGACTCTCTGGAAAATCAATTATGATAAAACTTAAAGCAAAATACCATACAAATTTGACGGTACACCCGAAAGTATTGACTTGATTAAGCGTGGGGATCACGGAAAAGACGGTAGTCACTCATTTGGATTTCCTTCTTTCTGGTTTATTCGTCACCTGCCATTATAAAGGATTTCCAGATGCGATGCTGCCGTTTTTGAGAGCATAAAACGATATTGAAAAAGGGGGCGCCGAATGCTAACGGCCACATAAGGCAGTAATTTGAAACGTCATTCAAATACAACCGAACAGGCGTCAGCAAAGGCAAAAGGTAGCACAGAGAGCAGAAATGCTCATCATGCTGCCTTTCTTTATGCACAAATTCAATTCGCACATTCGTCAAGTAAAAACTTGCTGCAATATAGGCAAATAAGGTCAAAGAATATGCGAGAGCCAAAATACCGTATAGCATTGGACGGAGACGAGCGGAAAATTGTCATCGACAGCCTGAACAGGAAGTCAAAACAAACTGATTGCCGCAGGCAGAAGCACCGACCGAGGCGGCAGTCGGGACCAGCGACATCAACGTCATTTGAAGGAGCCCCGCCGCTCCTCCTTGAACCCTTGCCCCCAAAAAGATATAATTATCACGACTCTCGATAATTTTTTTGAAACGCTAACCGGCGGGAAATAGTCGACACTATATTTACGAAGATCTTCAAAGGAGCAAAATTTATGGATATCAAGACGGCGGCGGAGATGCTTATGGACAACCTGCCGGCGATTTACGGCTATGCAGTGAGAAACCTTTATGAATATGGCGACGCGGAGGATCTTGCACAGGAGATTGTCTGCGAGGTACTCGAATCGGTCGGGAGTCTCCATGACGACCGCGCGTTTTGGGGGTATGTCTGGGCGACCGCCAAAAATACTCTTCGCGTATACATTCGCCGCGAGAAACAGAAAAAGAAGTCGGAGCCAGCCGCGGAAAAGGCGTTTTACCGCGAAACCATCCTCCCTTCGCCCGAGGACGACGTCTTTGAAAGATGGCAAAATGCCGAGGAAATTTATCTCATACGCCGCGAACTCTCGCTTTTGTCAAAAACGCGGCGCGAGGTATCGGTGCGGTATTATATTCATAATAAAACCTGCTCGGAAATTTCGGAAGAACTCAAAATAAGCGTCGATGCGGTGAAATATCACCTTTTTAAGGCGCGTGCAAAGATGAAAGAAGGTTATTTTATGAAAAGAGAATTAGGAAGAAAAAGCTATGACCCCGGCAGATTCTCGATCAATTTCTGGGGCGACAGGAACCGCTATGACGACTTTTTTGACCGTAAAATTCGAGGGGCAATCGTTTTGTCGGCTTACTATGCGCCAATGGCGGCGGAGGAACTTTCGGTCGAACTCGGAGTAGCGATGCCCTATCTTGAAGACGAGATAGAAGCGCTTTTGGCGGCAGGCGTTCTCAAAAAGATCGGAGGCAAGTTTCAGACAAATATCGTTATATTGACCGACGAATACGAGAAAGAAGCCGACAAAAAACTGACGAATCTTATATCCGGCAGGGCGAAGGATGTTTTTGAGGATATTAAAAGAAAACTCCCTGACGTGAGAAAGCTCGATTTTACTGGCAAAAATTACGATGACAACAGACTTTTGTTTATGCTTTTAAATATCGCCGTCGTAAACGGGTTTATCTATGCACGAAATAAATCGCCCTACGGCGAACCACAGCCCCTGAAACTGGGCGGTCACGGCTGGATTTTTGGACATGACAGCGGCTATGACAACGGCAGGTTTTACGGCGTTTCACTTCACTGCGAACTTCCGGAAGCCGGGATCCCTGAAACCCGCACCTGGTTCTCGGTGGAAAATTACAAGGCAATTGCAAAATGTCAGCTTTGGAATCACTGGAAATTCAGCGAGAAAACAAGGCTTATGATCTCGGCAGTCGAAGGAAAGCGGGATGATGGCCTCGGCAAGAGCGAGCAGGAGCAGCTTGAAATTCTCATCGACGGCGGCTTTATTTCGGTCAGCGACGGCATTATGAAGGCGGAATTTCCGGTGTTCAGCGAAAAGGCTTATAATGAACTGACCGAAAATCTTCTCAGCCCCGTCATCGAAAAGATCTGTGGGCTGATGATTGAAGCCGCGGACGTCTGCGAAAAACTGCTGAAAGACCACGCCCCGGCAAACGTTCGCGACCAATGCGGAACTATCGCAAAGATAAACCACCGCCTCGAAGCCGGAGCGATCCTGCTGGAAGCACTCATGGTCGCCGGCGAGTTGAATCTGCCGGCAGGCAAAGTCCCGCTGTGTACGTTTGGGGTAAAAAGGAATTAGCCAGGCGTGAGCCGAACAGGCAAATCAAGCAGAATATGAGCCAGTGTTTCTGTATCTGCTGGCAAAGAGAAACAACGCTATGCGGCAAAAAGAATACAGACGGCTTGAGCAGGCTGTGGAAAACGGAGAAAAGTGAATTGCAGAGATAGACCGCCTGATTGAAAAAGTCTTTGAGCAGAACACTGCGGGCATTCTTTCCGACGAACGGTTTGCGGTTATGCTTCGCAAGTACGAGCAGGAGCAGAAAGCGCTGACTACAGAGGTTGCCGAGAGCCGGCAAACTTACAGTCCGCCGAGCAGAAGACGGAGGATTTGCGGTTGGTATTGCGGACTCTGCCGGAGATGACCGATGTGAAAGAGTTTACGCCGACCCTTGTGAATTCGTTGATTGACCGCATTGAAGTTCACAGCAACGACAAGTTCGACGGGCATTGCCATGTTAAGGTTTACATCTACTTCACGGCAATTGGAATGATTGACATTCCCACCGAGAAAGAAATCCGTGCTATGATGGAGGAAATGCGGAAAAATCCGCAGGAATTCAAATTCGTAGCATAACAAAAGGATACGGCGCAGCGCCATTTTCGGCTCTGCACCGTATCTTCTATTATATAATTACTTCCTTATCTGGCGTTCCCAAACGGCGCCCCCTTTTTGGGGACAAAATGTTTTTGAAAACAACATCGCGCACAGAAAACAATTTCCTGCGCATTCTGAGGCGAAGTGCCCGGAGGATTTCTTTGAACTATCCTACAAGGACGTAGAATGCCGCCGCGGCATTTCCGCTCGCGCTGTCAAGCACCTTGACGACCTTCGTTCCCGTTCCGGAAAATTCCAGAGTTTCGGAGAACGCTCTGTCTTTCACCGCCGCCTCTTTTTCGGAAAGGACGTTGCCGTCGGCGTCAACCAGCGCAAGTTTTACCGAGGTGATCCCTTTCTTCACCGTACCGGAAACGGTAAGTTTCGAACCGTCCTTAGCGACGGAAGTGAGGGTGGATTCGTTGGACGGGAGGACCTTCCATTTGATGGAGTCGCTCAGTTCCGTCGCTTTGACCAGACACAACGCACCGTCCTTTTCGCCCAGCGCATAGTTGGTGCCCTTGGCGGTGGTGATGAAGATGGAGATTGTTCCGTCGTTGTTGTAGGAAACTTTCCAGTTTTGGGTGTCGAAATGGTCTTCGGGATTCTCCAGATTGAATTTCAATTCCGCGCCGCTGGTAACCGTTCCGGAAACGTCCAAAACATATTTCTCGTCGTCTCTATATACCTTGTAAAGATTGTTTTCGCTGTCCACTGCGAAAATCAGGGCGGCGGCGTCCTTGGCCGCATCGCCGAGTTTCAACCCCATGGCGCCGCTTTTGACAACATATTTGCCGGTCGCGGCATTCTGAAGAGAGTATTTCCCCACTGCCAGGTTCTTGCGCGCATCCTTGCAGAAATCAAACACGTAGGTGCGGCTGCTGCCCGCCAGGGATTCCCCTTCTCCAAAGGAGAGAGTTGCCACAGTCTCGCCGGCGCTGTTCTTCAGGTTGATGCTTTTGAGCGTCGCGGGGGTGGAGGAGGATCCGGAAATTTGTATCGACCACAGGTAGTCTTCATAGGTGGAATCCGCCGGCATCGTGCCGCAAAGTCTTCCGAAACTCACGGTGTAGAAGCCGTTTACCGCCTCTCCGTTTACGTCGCCGGCGGGGTTCAGGTATCCGCCCGCGTCGTACGTCTCGTGCATTCCCATGTATTCGAACATGTAGGGAACGATGGTCTCAGACTGACCGAAGACGTCGGTCCTTCCCAATTCCATGCTGAAGGAATCGCGGTTGGCAACCGAAAGTTCCACCTCGGCGTAAAGTTGAGGCTTCGTTTCGGTGATGTCGGAGTCCCAATACACAAAGCAGAACTGATCCAGCGGCCAGTCTCTGTTCTGTTTTTTGGCGGCGACAGAGTCGGGGAGTTCAAATCCCTCGTATTCCGACTCCGAGTTGAGGGCGTCGTACATGATCCACATGTAGCCGTTCTTTCCCCAGCCTTTTCCCCAAGAGTTGGCGATGAGAAATGCGCCCTTCATGGTGATGCCGTTGGCCTTCATCTCAATTTCGTCGTCGTATGCCACAATGCACACCTGGTGTCCGCCACTTCTGTCGTCGGTGGCAAAGGTGATGACGTAATCGCCGCTTTTACCCAGTGTTCCGGAAGAACGGGACAAACGGTCGGTCTGCCAGGAACTGGGGTAACCGCCGGTGACCACCACGTTGCCAGACGCGATGGCTTCCTTGATCTTTTGGATCATCGCCCGTCCGGCTTCCGAAGTCGTCATGGCTACGCCTGATTTTCCGGGCGCGGTATACAGTCCGTTGTTGGTCACAAAAGTCTGATCATAGTGAAGAAGTCTGTATTGCAGCGCTTCCTCGCCCGCTCCCTTGTCCACGATCCAGCGCAGGGTTTGTTTCTGAAGCTGGCCGCCGATTTTGCTCTGCGAGCCTCCGCCGCTATCCTTGGCGAAACTGTCCGTTCCGTTTTTCAGCGCGCCATGGTCGATCAGAACATTATACACGTTGGAGGTAGACGCACCGGCAAACTGATATGTAAACTTGGGAGAGAAGCACTGCGCGTAGTCGGTGGACGGAGACCAATTGCCCAATCCCCCATTGTGCTTCTTGAACTGTGCCACGGCGTTGGTATACTGCAAGTAGGTAATGGCGTTGGAAGCGCAGCACCCCAACCCGCCCTGATTGTCGATGGGGGGCAGGGTATCGCTGCCCACAAGCGTCGCGGAGGAAGGCAATTCCTTTAGAGGCGTGTGCGTCTTCGTCTCGCTTTTGGCGGGCTCTGTGAGATTGAAAATCGAGGAGGAGGTACTTCCGTCGTCGTCGGGGTTGTTCTCGCCCCCGGAGGACGGAGAAGACACAACAGATTCGGAAGAATCGCCGGGGGAGGATTCGACGGCAGGATCTGTGGTCTTCGAGTCTTTTGCGCAGGATGCGAAGACCGAAATCAACAGAACCAGCATCAAAAGCAGTGACAGTGTTTTTTTCATTTGTGTGTTCCTTTCTGAAATAAAGGGCTTTCCCTCCGATGACGAAGGGGATACGTCCATTGTACCGCTCAATTGTGAATTTTTCAAGTACCGGATGTCAACTTGTGCCGACGATCTTTCGATAAATTCGATAAATTCGATACATTTATCCGAATATCCGATACATTCAGAAATTTTAAAGGAATTTCCGGCAAACTGGCAAACCGGCAAACCGCCGAATTTAAGAACTTTGAAGCCAATTTTCGGAAAATTCGGGGTTTTTGAAGAATTGCTTTCGGAGAAATGAATGAAAACGGGGCAAAGGCATTCGAAAATCAAAAAATCATGTGGGCAAAAGCGGCGAACGGCGCCCTGCATCCGGAATTGCCGGATGAAACGCCGAAAGCGGTTTTGAGAACCGAGAAAGAATGGAATGTTCCGCAACACAATTTTAAAGAATAAAAACCGAAAACATATTCTTTGAGGGTAAAATTGATCCGAAAAAGCGTCGGAATGACAAAAAAAGCCGGAAACTTCTTATGTTGCAATCGGATTTTAAAAAATTGTTCTTAATCCCTTGACAAACTGACAAAGTTTTGCTATGATGTTGTGGAAACGGAAATGCGCAGATGAGGTGTGTGCCCATGGAAAAAAGGCGGATTTACGCGGTGTGCTCTTTGAAGGGCGGAGTCGGCTGCTCCACCGTTTGCGCCGGGTTGGCGGCGGCCAGCGCCCGCGGCGGAAAGAGAACTTTGGCGGTGGATCTTGACGTCAGGTTCCACTCTTTGGATTTCTTTTTTGGCATGCAGGACAGGACGCTTCTGGATCTCTCCTCTTTTCTTATGGGGAAGGTTAAAAGCGACGGACTTCTTGTGCAAGACGCTTCTTTGGAGAATTTGTGGCTCTGTCCCGCGCCGGACAGAGAGTGTTTCAGGAAAGAGGGCGAGAAAGATCTCTTTCTGAAAATGCTTGAAGACGGCGGTTTTGAGAGAGTGTATCTTGATCTTTCAGGGGCTGGAAGGGATACGCTGGATGCGGTTGGCGGAATGTGCGACGGGATTCTTGGGGTGACGGTTCAAAATCCCGCTTCGGTTCTGGCAACGCAGATTCTGTTTGAGGAATGGCAGGCGGAGGCGCGGGAAGACGGTGCGAAAAAGTTTCTGATCATCAACCGATTCGATGTTGCCGACCTAAAATCCTACAGGAACGGCAGACAGCGGGCGCAGGAAATCATTGATCAGACGCATCTTCCGCTTTTAGGTATTCTGCCCGAAAGTTATTCGCTGCTCCGACGCACCGAGGAAGGACTGCTGTCATCCCTTCCGGAGGAACGCGCCGATGCGCCGTTTTTCAACATGGCGGCGCGGCTTGAGGGCCGACAGATTCCGCTTTTCGAGGGCACAGGCATTGAAAAATTGCGCAAAAGACTTTAGACTCCCGCCGCGTCAATCGCGGCGAAATCCTGACAGCGCTTCTGCTTGCGTATTTTTCATCGGATTGCATAAAACGCCCGGACGGTACGGCGAAAATGACCGCCGTCAGTTGGGACTGTTTGGCGGGAAATCCGAGGGCGCGTTTGCTCGTCGGAATTGCGCGGAAAACCTTGAGATCTTGAAATGAGGCTGCGCGAAAGTTGAAATGCGGCGAATAACGGTATAGCGGCAGAGCAATGACAGAACAGTATAGCGGTATAGCGTAAAAGCGTAAGGTACAAGGAGAAAAATGAAGAGATTCCGAAGAAAGCGGATTCCGCCGGGCGGCAGGCGCGCACGGGGGATGTCGTTGTGGAAAGGAAGGGATGTCCGGAATGCAGATAACATTCATCGCCGATGATAAGAAAAAGGAACTGATGGTGGAATTTTGTATCGCTTACTGCGGTATCTTGTCCAAGCATCGGCTGTCCGCCACCGGGAAGACCGCAAAATACATTGCCGAGGCAACGGGGTTGAAAGTTGAAAGACTGTTAGCGGGAAGTCTGGGGGGCATTGAACAGATTTCCTCGCGGATCTGTTATGGGGAAGTGGACCTGTTGCTGTATTTCCGGGATACCGCGGAAAAAGAGCAGGAGGACGCGCGGGAAAGCACGCTTTTGAGGCTCTGCGATATGTACAACATTCCCGTCGCCACCAATATCGCCACGGGCGAGGTGCTGGTTATGGCGTTGGAAAGAGGAGATCTTGACTGGCGTGAACTGGCAAACCACAGATCGGGCAAATGAAATACTGTTTACACCTTGAGAAAGGACAGGAAAACGAAAAGGACATGCGAATTCACCTATACAACATGGAAAATGAATAACCGTTTCCGTTGGTAACTTCTTCGGAACGGTTATTTTCAGTTTGGGACAGTCCAACAGTTTTTTGAGCATCCCGATGTTTTCACGCGCGCAACCGTCGGAGAGGGAGATCCTTTCAAAATCCGTAAAAAACTGAAAAAGAAACCCCGCCAAAGGCACAAGAGGAATTCTGTTAAAAGTTAAAGGCCCCCTGTCAAAGGTTGGAGGGCTTCCTTTCAAAAACCGAATAGGATTTTTGTAAAAAAGGAAAATATAAGGGCAAACGGAGAGAAAAATCCCGATTTTTAAAAAAAGTGCCGGCAACCTATTGACAACGAAAGAAAAGTGTGGTATAGTGACACAGAAGACTTTAACAAGATAAAGTGATAAAGTATTAAAGGAGATTGAATCATGAAAAGATTTTTGGCGTTGTTGACGGTCGCGCTGCTGACTTTGGGAGCGTTTTGCGTTTTCTCCTCCTGCGGCAAGAACGACGAGAAGGTGGTCACCGTGGGATACACCGTATACAAGCCGATGAACTATCCCGACGAAAACGGAAAACTTATCGGATTTGATACCGAACTTGCCGAAAAGGTGTTTGGCAATCTCGGGTACAAAGTGGTGTTCAAGGAAATCAACTGGAACAACAGGTACACCGATTTATCCTCGGGCAATGTGGACTGCCTCTGGAACGGATTTACCGCCAACACCTCGGATGAGGACGGCGTGGCGCGCTCCGAGAAGGTGGATTTTTCCTACAACTACATGGAAAACCGTCAGGTGGTTGTGATCAAAGAGGGAACGACGGTTTCCTCCGCCGCCGATCTTTCGGGCAAGAGAGGTTCTGCGGAGTCCGGATCCGCAGGCGAAACCTACGGAAAAGGTTTTGAGGGCGCCACCATCAAAGGCGTGGGCAAACAGACCGACGCGCTGTTGGAGGTGAACACCGGCGCGGTGGATTTCGCCGTGGTAGACGCGCAGCTTGCCGCGAGCGTTTGCGGGAAGGGTGATTATGCGCAGCTTTCCGTGGTTGAGACGTTGACAAGCCAGGTAGAATACTATGCGATCGGTTTCAAAAAGGGAAGCGATCTTACAGCGAAGGTCAACGAGCAGTTGGAAAAATTGGCGAAAGACGGGACAGTGATGCAGCTTGCCGAAAAATACGGCGTGAGCACCTCGGTTCTCACCGATTTTTCCGATCAGAAGAAATGATTTTCGGGGAAAGATCGGAGTTTGAATTTGTAAGAGGACAACCGTAAATGCTCTCTGTACCCCGTGCGCGGTTTCCGGGCTGTTGCGCTGTGCAACAGCCCCTTCGCCGTGTTATACCCGCCTTCAGGGGGTGATTCGGCGGCGAAAAGCGTTTTTGCGACGCTTCCGGGAAAAGAATTTGAAAGCGGCGCTCTGAAAAAATTGGGAGAATTCTCGCAAGGAAATCCGAAGGAACATTGACCGGATTCGCGGGAAAACGGAATTTTTTCGATATGGGGTACCGGCGGTTCATAAAGTTTTTCAAAGACGGCTGCGGCGTTTGAAAGTCTGGGAAGCGCTGTCCGCATTCTGTGCCGCACTGTCGACGTTCAATGAACTCAATGAAGGGAAAGAACTTATGTCATTTTGGGAAATCACCCGGTTTTTGTTGGACGGCTTCGGCGTCTCGTGTCTCATTTTCGCGGTGACGCTGCTTGTCAGCATTCCGCTGGGGCTGCCCATAGCCTTCTGCTCCATGAGCAGATTCAAACCGCTGAAACTGCTGTCAAAGGTGTTCGTGTGGATCATTCGCGGTGTTCCGCTGATGCTTCAGATTTTCATCATATACTACGTGCCGGGGCTGGTGTTTGACTATCAACTGTTTGGAAACGTGGACAAATACATATTCCTGAAGTTCGGAATCGACGACGCGGGCAGAATTCTTGCGGTGCTTATCGCTTTTGCCATCAACTACGCCTGCTATTTTTCCGAAATTTACCGCGGCGGCATCGAGAGCATCAACCGCGGACAGTATGAGGCGGGACAGGTGCTCGGCATGACCAAGGGGCAGATTTTCCGGAAGGTTGTGCTTTTACAGGTGATCAAACGCATTGTTCCGCCAATGTCCAATGAGGTCATCACGCTGATCAAGGATACCGCTCTTGCCAATTGCATCATGGTTTCGGAGATCATCAAGCAGGCAAACACTCTCGCGGCAACCAGGGCTTTGATCTGGCCGCTGTTCTATACCGGCGTGTTCTATCTGGTTTTCGTGGGCGTGCTTACCCTGATTTTCGGACAAGTCGAAAAGAAACTCTCTTATTTCAGTTCCTAAGGGATCCGGGGCCGCGCGGCGCTTGGAAAGAATTCCGATGTTCAAAGAGAACGCCCGACGTCCGCACGGGCGGGCAAGGAAGGGACGGACGGTAAGAGCCGGACAGTTGGAGGATAGGCAACGGGAAAGTTGAGCGGCGGGTAAATTGGGCAAAAGAAAAGGTTTAAAGAACGCGCCGCGGGGCGAAGGGAAGACTCAAATTCAAAGAAAGGTACGGTCACATCATGGCGTTGCTTGAAGTGCGCGGCTTCAAAAAAAGTTTCGGCGCGACGAAGGTTTTAAAGGGCATTGATTTCTCGTTGGAAAAGGGGCAGACGCTTGCGATCATCGGTTCCTCGGGATCCGGAAAAACCACGCTTCTGCGGTGTCTGAATTTTTTGGAGACGCCTGACGAAGGGAAGATGTATCTTGACGGAAGGCTGTTTTTTGACGCTTCCGACAGGAAACAGACCGCCGGAGCGTCAGTGCGGGAGAAACGGCTGCATTTCGGACTGGTGTTTCAGAATTTTAATCTCTTTCCCCAATACAGCGCTTTTGAGAATCTCTGTCTCGCGCCCAAACTGCGCGCGAGGGAGCGCCCTGATTTTTCCTCAAACAGGAGAAATATTTACGCGGAGATCGAGAAAAAGGCAGAGGATCTTTTGAAAAAGGTCGGGCTGTGGGACAAAAAGGACGCGTATCCCTGTCAGTTGTCGGGTGGGCAGCAGCAGAGGGTCGCCATTGCGCGGGCATTGGCCATGTCGCCGGATGTGCTCTGCTTCGACGAACCGACTTCGGCTTTGGATCCTGAACTGACTGTAGAGGTGCTGAATGTTCTGCGGTCGCTTTCGAGAGAGAATATGACCATGATTGTGGTTACCCATGAAATGGCGTTTGCGGGTGAAGCGGCCGACCGGGTGCTCTTTATGGACGAAGGGGTGGTGGCCTATGACGGAACCGCGGCGGAGGCTTTTGGCGTTTCCTGTCCATGCGAGCGGCTGAAAGCGTTCATCGGTTCGATTGAAAAATAAACGAAAGCGCGACGAAAGCCGCAAACGCGCATACTCTTTTTTGAAATTTTCTGTGAGAATAAATTTTCGCCCGCCTCTTTGAAAACCGGCGGCAACCGTTGGGCGCGACGAAAATTGCTTACAAAGGGAGAGGCTCCGTAAGGAAGTCCTCTCTTTTCGACTTTTGTAATCAGCCGGAATGATTGGAATGTAGGAAAACCATCATATTGGAGGATTACACAATGGAAAAGTACATCTGCAATGAAAGCAATGGGCTTTGGTACGAACTGAAAGGGGCACACGATCTTCTGGTGCTTCCCGAATATCAAAGGTTCGGAATCGGGAAGCAACTTGTAAAAATGATGAAAGAAAAATATAAGGAGTATTGGCGAATCGTCCTTGTCGCCTACAATGAGGAAATCGGATTTTATGAAGCGTGCGGATTCAAAAAGGCAGACGACGCCAGTTTCATGTTTATCACATCGCTTTGGACGTGAGACGGGAACCTGAATCTGTGCTGTGACGGTACGCAGAAGCGAGGCTGCCTGTTTTGAGAAGCAATAGGAATGCGGTACATTCTGCTTCGCAACCGTCGGTTGACAGATTTCCAGCCGTCGAATGGTAGACTGCAACCGCAAAAAGGGCTATGATTCTCTCGGCGACTCAACGATAAGGCCGCCGACAAATTCATGCGGAGGAAAGAAAAATGATCTTAGCAGACAAAATCACGAATTTAAGAAAAAAGAACGGCTGGTCGCAGGAGGAACTTGCGGAGAAAATGCAGGTATCGAGGCAGGCGGTCTCCAAATGGGAAGGCGCACAGACTGTGCCGGATTTGGAGAAAATTTTGGCGCTGGGCAAACTCTTTGGCGTCACGACTGACTATCTTCTCAAGGACGAGATTGAGGACGAAGAGTTTACGAACGAACCGGACCGTTTGCCTGTAAAACGGGTTTCTCTTGCCCTTGCGAACGAATTTTTAGAGTGGAGACGCCGGGCGGCGGGACGCATCGCCGCCGCCGTTTTCCTGTGTATCGTCGCCGTGATCCCGCTGCTTCTCCTGAGCGCCGCAACCGAGGCGCCGGGGCATCCTGTTTCCGAAAATTTGGCCGCGGGCGTGGGACTTGTCGTTCTGCTTGTTCTTGTTGCTGTCGCCGTTGCGATTTTCGTCTCCTGCGGCTTCAAAAATACCCCCTTCGAGTTTATCGACAAAGAACCGTTTGAAACGGAGTACGGCGTGGAGGGCATGGTAAAGGAAAAACAGAAGGCGTACCGGTCTGCTTATGCAAAAAGCAATATCCTTGCCGCCTGCCTGTGTGTTCTCTCGCCCATCCCACTTTTTGTAAGTGTGGTCACGGAAAAAGAGTTTTTCATGGTGGTCATGCTGTGCATCACGATACTGCTGGCGGGCATCGGAGCGACCCTTTTTATCTTTGCCGGTGTACGCTTCGCGAGTATGCAGAAACTTTTGAAAGAGGGCGACTATGCGCGGCGGGATCAGAGAAAGACCCGCGTCAAGGAAGCCGTCTCCACGGTCTACTGGCTGAGCGCCGCCGCTGTCTATCTCGGCTGGAGTTTTTTGACGAACGATTGGGAGATTACATGGGTCGTCTGGCCGATTGCGGGAATCCTGTTCGCCGCCTCCATGTGCCTTTGCAATCTCTTCATGGATCGGGATGCCAAGCGATAAATTGACGATTTAGGAGAACAACGGGCATGATAAACCTTCGATACAGGGAGTGAATCGGAAAAAATCGGCATTTCAGGTACTCAACCTGCGGTAGAAAGCCGAAAATCAACTGCCGGTTCGTGTTCAACCGCATTCGTTTCGGATATACTGGAGCCATGAAAGGAGGTGCCCGATATGGATCAAATCAAAATCGGAAAATTCATAGCGTCCTGCAGAAAGGAACAGGGCATGACCCAGGCCGCACTTGCCGAGAAGTTCGGCATCAGTGACCGGGCGGTCTCAAAATGGGAGACGGGAAAAGCAATGCCCGATTCGGGGATCATGCTGGAGTTATGCGAGTGTCTGAAAATCAATGTCAACGAACTCCTGTCGGGCGAAAGAATCATGGCAGACTCTTATGACAAACGGGCAGAGGAAAATCTTCTGGCAATGAAGCGGGAAATCGAAGAAAAGAACCGGCAGATGCTGAGAACCGAATACTTGGTCGCCCTTCCGGCGGTTCTTGCCGGAATCGTTCTGGTATTTGTGGCTTCCTTTGTCTCGATGCCTGCATGGCTGCGGGTCGTGCTTCTCGCATTTGCTCTTATGATGATTTTTGCGGTCGCTTTCATTGCGGTGGGCATTGAGCAGAAAGCCGGATACTATGCGTGCCGAAATTGCGGCCACAGATATGTGCCGTCTTATTGGCAAACCAATCTTGCGCCCCACGCCGGCAGGACGAGATATATGAAATGCCCGAAATGCGGAAAACGAAGTTGGCAGAGAAAAGTCTTGACAAAGGAAGATTGAATTTTGTTTATCACTAGTTGCAAGCCAAATACCCACCGCAGCGTTCAAGCGTAACGCCGCGAGTTGACAAGGAAGTATTTTCTGATGTAATGGGAAGGTGCAGTTTTAAGGGCCGCGCCTTCCCGCTCTTTATGCGGTGAATTTGGATTTGGAGGACTTTGAGATTTTGATTGTGAGGTCATGATCCGATGCTCGCTACACATGGGGACGTCTCATTTTCCTGTGTATATCTCGATCTTGCCGTTTCACCCGACTGTCGTTTTTGTATTCCTGCCCCGAAGTCTCACCACAGCGTTGCTACGCTTGCTCCCTTTCGGAAGGTCATCGCACGGTCATATCCCAATCGGACGGTCATTTAGTTCTAACCGGCGTTTTGGGCAACAAAAAAGCCGGCACATCAATGTGTACCGACTCACCGACAAAAGGATAGACCTGCTTTCCGTATTTCAAATTGAAGGCGCCGCATTTCTGCAACGCCTTCTCGTTTGCTATTGAATTTTGTATTCAGTTGAATGAATTATTAAGCACTCATCATCTTTCCAATAGATTTGCATATTATTGAACTCGCCCCAATCACCGGAATAAACCCTTTGCGGTTTCTTTTCCATTTTGAAAAGAATGGTATGGAACCCGCTTTTTTCATACACATCAACGAAAGTATCTCCACCAAGTGCACCCTGGTCACTGTCAATTACTTGGGCATAATACTTGCCACTTGGAGATTCGACAGTTTTAACGACTGTATTTTGACTGATATTACCGAAAATCAAAAAGATAAAACTCATACATCCAATTGGTAATACCATCAGGCCCGACAATGTTAAGGCAATTATTTTCAGAGCCAGCGGTTTCCCATATTTGACCGTCAAATAACAACAACATCCCGCAGAGAGTGATACACCTGCAATCACCCATATTTTAGGGCAGGCAAAAATATAGAGAACTGCGTTAATAAATGAAAAAGGCGAGATGATAGCCGATAAAATTCGTAATCCTTTCTTTTCGAGCGTATTCTTATAAACGCAGTCGTGGACAACGATGCCTACGGACAATACAGCAATTGCAGCGGCGAAAGCGGAAATACTTATCAATTCAAAACCATATCCAAAACAGGAAGCGATTAGAATGCCTGAAGGATATAGTATTATCAGTATGAATAACAACCACATTATAATAGACGCAGTCTTTTTCATACGATATACCTCACTCTTTTCCCAGCATTTTCGCGTATTGATTGGAAAGCGTTTTGGACAAGATGCAAAACACAACCGTTAATACGATTCCAAGCCCATGAAAGAACAGCACACTCTGCATCGCATCGAAAGCCTCAATGAAATTATATTCGGAAAATACCGCCAACAAATCCATCTCATAGTGAAAACCTGACCAGATATATGCACACAATGTAATTGCGAGAGTGGTAATCAAAGAAAAAGAGGAAAATCTTTTTCTGTCTTTATAAACTCGCACAAAATACCAGTTCACCATTGACAGCATAAATCCGGTTGACGGAACAACAAGATTCATTGCCCAAAAACCATTCATTAATCCTGATCCCGTTCCGGCCTCCAGCGCTACCCCGATAGTAATCAATCCAAAAGAAAGGAACAACAAAACGGACTGTAAAACAGAAGCTTTCCAATCGTTGAGTTTGTTAAACTTCGCCGGTGCTTTCGATACCGAAACCACATTAGCGGGTGTGTTCATATCTTCAAGAAGTTTTTTACACGCATCGCAACCTTCGATATGTTCTTTGACTATAATCGCGCTTTCTTCACTACAGCATCCATCAATGTACAGTGGAATTAAGTCCCTTACAACATGACAATTCATATGATTACCTCATTCTTTCTAATAGTTTTTGCTTGGCACGGTAAAATGTAACTCGCGCCCAACTCTCGCTTTTTCCGAAAATTGAACTGATATCTTTTAATGAAAATCCGGCAAAAACAGAAAGCATAAATACTTCCTTATACGGCTCTTCTAAGTCGTGCAAGCATCGTAACGCTTTTTGAGACAGCTCTTTTTGAACAAGGGCATCTTCAATACTTTCATCCATACCGGCTGTTTCAAGAACATCAAGAGATGCTTTTTTCTTGTGCTCGTTATACCACGCAAAATATGTATTTTTAGCAATTTGGCAGAGCCAAACAGATACTTTTTCTTTGTTTCTCAATGAAGCATAATTCATATATGCACGAAAAAAGGTTTCCTGTGTCAGTTCCTCGGATAACGAGGAGTCGTGTGTCATCTTCATAAGATATTTGAAAATGAACTCACGATTTTCATTGAAAAGCTTTTCAAATTCAGCCACATTTTCACCGCCCTTTCAACTATTAGATTGCGGAGATGCTAAAGCGTTACAAGCATTATAGCATATTTTTTTGAATATTTCATCATTCATTAAAAACGGTGGCAAGGATGTCTCTACTTGTGACGAATGTGCGATTTGAATTTGGGCATAAAGAAAGGCAACACAGAAATCATTTCTGCTCTCTGTGCAGCCTTTTGCCATCGCTAATGCCTATTCGATTGTATTTGAATGATGCTTTCAAATTGCTTCCTTATGCGTCGGTAGGGAAAAACATGGACGCTTTTTTCTTCTCCAAACGCCGCAGTTCGACGATAGGTACGGCCAAACGCCCATACACAGTCCTTGCTTTCTTCCCAATGAGATGAAAAAACTTCTCTGTTTGTAAGGATGCGGGCATGGGTTTTCTATCGCCGCGAGGCTCTCAGAATCCTCTGCCGATGAAAATACATGCGCAATAAAATACGGCGCAGCGCCTTTTCTTGCTCTGCACCGCATCCTTTGCATAAGCAGTTTTTTTCTCTGCGTTCCCAAACGGAACGCTTTTCTTTTTTCTGTGTTTTCTCTTTTGAAACTTTTTGTGATATTTCGGCGATAGGTTCATCTCTGAATTCGTAAAAAGTGAAAGGAATGTTAAATTAGTACGTATTTCCTTTTATTCATTCAGTTCGACATTGCTTTACCCATTTTTCCCAACGGGGATCTGCCTTTATTTCCTTTTCGACTTGTTCATAATCCGGGTTGCACCAAAATGGCCAATCATCTGGCAGTGTCCTTGCGATCCCACTGCATAACTCTGTTCTGTATGTCACGCGGGACACGAGAGGCGCGGTGTAAGCGTGTTCATTTCCATCGCAGAGCGATTCAAGCGCCCTTGCGTGACGGAGCGCTTCATCCAAAGAGCCGAAAGCGTCATCGTGCAGCCCGCATTCCCATTCAAGTCGTGATAAATACAGGTAGAGCTTGATGAGACTGCCATGATAAGCGCC
>CANQNM010000018.1 GCA_947625265.1 uncultured Clostridia bacterium | reverse complement strand
AAGACTATTCTATCAGAACTCAACCACTTTTTCTATACCTTTTTTCCTTTCAGTCTCATATCAATTGTAACACTACAGCTTGCAAAAGGGATATTTTTGCTTTGCTGTTGACTTTTACTCATTTTTTTTGTATACTATATAAGGATAACATTGCCCGTTTCCGAAAGACAATACGGAAATTTTCTGTTTTTTACCTTCCACTGCGTACAGAAAAATATGGAAGAATGAAAGACATTTGAAAAACACACCGTAGACGCGTAGGGTGTGTGACAGTCTCACCGGGACGGCGCAGTTTCCGATTCAAACCCGCGTGAGATACGCGGCATTCAGAAAGGAATAGTCGCAAATATGAGTGCACAGGATTCTAGACTTGAAAAGCATGTGAAAATGGTATGGGATGCCTTTGAGGAGTGTTTTCCCGCGGTGCCGGGAAACACGGATCTGATCAAAAGCATGCGATATTCTTTGCTCGCTCCGGGCAAAAGGATCCGTCCGCATTTGACGATGGAATTCTGCAAACTCTTCGGCGGAGAAGAGCAAAAGGCGCTTCCTTACGCGTGTGCCGTAGAGGCGTTGCACACCTATTCCCTCATTCACGACGATTTGCCCTGCATGGACAACGACGATCTGCGCAGGGGCAGGCCTACCAACCATCGGGTATACGGAGAGGCGATGGCGATGCTGGCCGGAGACGCCCTTCAAGCCTTCGCTTTCGGATTGGCGGCGTCTAATCCTCATCTTGACGGTGAAAAGAACGCCCGGGCGGTGGCTCTTCTTGCCGACCGTTCCGGGTACGCCGGGATGTGCGGCGGACAGGAAGAGGATATACAGAACGAGGACAAGGCGGTAACGGGAGCGGATTTGGATCGCATCAATATGAAAAAAACAGGAGCGTTGTTGGAAGCGGCCTGTGGGCTTGGATGCATCGCGGCGGGAGCCGATGAAGACGCTTTTGAAAGCGCGCTGACTTACGCACGGAATTTCGGCGCCGCTTTTCAAATTATAGATGACATTCTTGATATCACCGTGCCTTCAAAGGAGTTGGGGAAGAGCGCGTTGAGCGACGTGAAAAATCAGAAAACTACATATGCCACGCTTTTGGGCGTGCAGGGCGCTTCGGAATTGGCCCGTCGGCTTACCGGGCGCGCTGTGCGCGCGATCGAGGCCTATGAGGGCAGCGAATATCTTTCCGATTTTGCAACGAAACTGCTGGAAAGAAAAAAATGATGAGATTGGATCTCTATCTGGTTACCCAGTGCGGCGTTTCCTCAAGACAACGGGCGGCGAATCTCATAAAAAGCGGCGCGGTGAAAGTGGATGGGAAAACCGTTTTTAAACCATCGGCGGACGCGCAGGGGAGAACGGTGGAACTTACCCGGGAGGATTTTCGTTATGTGAGCAGGGGCGGCGTAAAACTGGAAGGAGCGTTGGATGCTTTCGGAGTTTCCCCTGAGGGATTGATTTGTTTGGATCTTGGCGCTTCCACAGGCGGATTCACCGATTGTCTGCTTCAACGGGGAGCAAAGAGAGTATACGCTCTTGATGTCGGACACGGACAACTTCATGAAAAACTTAAAAACGATCCCCGTGTCTTTCTCAAAGAAGACTTCAACGCGCGGGATTTGAGAAGCGATACTCTGCCTGAGAGAATTTCCCTCGCGGTGTGCGACGTCTCTTTTATCTCGCAGAAACTGATCTATCAGCATCTTACAGAGGCGTTGATTCCGAGAGGCCTGCTGATCTCCCTCATCAAACCGCAGTTTGAGGCGGGCAGAGAATCAATTGGAAAGAATGGAATTGTCAGAGATTTAACGATTCATCGGCGCGTTATTACGGAGTTGCGTGCATGCGCCAAACGGGAACAGTTATATATGAGAGCCGTCCGTCGTTCACCCATCGACGGCGGAGACGGAAACAGGGAATACTTGGCGCTTTTTGTATATGATGATACCGAGGACGCGCCAAACACGGAAAAAAGAACGGTGACCGATACGGAAATCGAAAGAGCAGTGTGCGAAACCTTGTAGAAAATTGATGGGAACGGAAAGATAACCGACGGCGAACGGGCGGATAACAGGGGAAAAGAACATGGTGTTTTCTTTGGTGGTCGGGAGAGAGGAAAGAATTGACAGGGAAGAAGCGGCGCTGCTTTCCGAGATGCTTCGCGCTGGCGGCGCGCAGGTGCAGTTTCCGATGAATCTGCTTGAAAAAGGCATTCAGGGAAACGCAGTGGATGAAGATACGATGTATGCTCAGAGCGACATGGTGATCGTTTTAGGCGGAGACGGATCTATCATTCACCAAACGGCGGCGGCTGCTCCGTATGGCTGCCCGGTTCTCGGAGTCAACAGGGGACGCATAGGATATCTTGCGAATGCCGATCGGATTGATGAGGAATTTGTTGAACGGCTTTTGAACAGGAAATATGTCATTGAAGAGCGGATGATGATTGAGGTTGAAAGCGGCGGCAGAAGAACATACGCTTTGAACGATGTGGTTGTTTCGAGAAACGGAAAAGCCGGCGTTTCCGAAATTGAAGTAGAGTGCGGTAAAAAAAGTGTGGGGCTCTACCGCTGCGACGGAATGATTGTTGCAACGCCCACGGGATCTACGGCCTATTCCTTGTCCGCGGGTGGCAGCGTGGTGGATCCTTCGTTGGACTGTCTGTGTCTGACGCCGGTTTGCGCTCATTCGCTTTCCGCACGTCCCGTGATTTTCCACCCGGATTCAGTTTTGAGAATTCTTAACAGGGAACGCGACGGCAAAAATCTTTTGGCGGCGTTTGACGGAAAAACGGTGTGTACACTTGCTGCAGGGGAAGCGGTGACGGTTAGAAGAAGTTCCATACGGGCAAAACTTGTGAGGTTGTTTGACGGTTTTTTTTGTGAAACGCTGCGCGCAAAAATCACCAGTTGATCGGACGGTGTTCCTGGGTTCTCAGGACAGTGACCTGGCCACAGCGAGCGGGGAATGCGCACGAAAGGTGTGAGTGAAAGGGGAGAAGCATGAAAAACGGAAGACAGAAACAGATTCTTGCGATTATTGCCACCCATGACGTGGAGACACAGGAGGAACTGATCGTTCGACTGAAGGCCGGGGGATTCAAAGCCACGCAGGCGACGGTCTCCAGAGACATTAGAGATCTGAAACTGATCAAGATCGCCACCGACAACGGACATTACAAATATGCACAGTCAATGAATGAAGATGGAAAGGTCAATGCGAAGTATGACAACGTTTTAAGGGAAACGGTGGTTTCAGTGCGCAATGCGGGCACGCTTGTGGTGATCAAAACCTACACCGGTATGGCGATGGCGGCGGCTACGGCTGTTGACGCCATGCAGATGAACTGTATTCTCGGAACAATCGCGGGGGATGATACCATTTTTGTGGCGGTGACCGACGAGGTCGCGGGAGAGTTGATCGAACAAAAGATACAAAATGTGATCAAAAACAGGTGAACATCCGTTGCACCAAAGGAGGGAGAGGGCGTGCTTGCCGCTTTGCATATAGAGAATGTGGCGGTGATCAAGGAATTGGATCTTGATTTTTCGTCCGGACTAAGCGTCATGACCGGAGAGACGGGTGCGGGAAAATCCATTATTATCGGTTCGGTGCGCATGCTTTTGGGCGCGCGTACCGACAAGGATATGATTCGTTCGGGAGAAGAACGGGCACTGGTGGAAGGATTGTTTTCCGAAATTGGAGAGAAGACGGTAAAGGCACTGGAGAACTGTTCCGTGCGGCCGGATGAGAACGGGGAGATCACTCTCCTGCGGTCCGTTACCGCGGAGGGAAGAAGCAACTGTAAGATCAACGGAAGAACAGTCGCCCTTTCCCAACTGAAAGCCGTGGGGGAACTCCTCATAGGGATTCACGGTCAACACGATACTCAGACGCTTTTGAACGCGGACAACCATTTACTCCTTCTGGATCGGTACGGAGATTGCGGAAAACAATTTGAAATATATAGGGCGGCATACGGCAAATCCATGGCACTGAAAAGCAGGTTGACGGCGCTGATAAAAGAAGAGGGTTTGCGCGGAGAACTGCGTGAGAAATCCAGACGCGCGTATGAGGAAATCTCAAAGGTAAAGCCGAAAGCAGGCGAGGACGAGCAGTTGGAACAGCGCAGAAAGTTGGTAAAGGACGCCCAGAAACTTGCCAAACAGTCGAGAATTGTATATCGGGCCCTGTACAAGAATGAAAAAAGCGCATCGGCGACGGATCTCATTGGAATCGCTCAAACCGCCATTGAACAGTTGTCGGACGCCATGCCGAACGGTGAAGACTGCATCGGAAAACTGACGGCCTGCAAAATGGAGTTGGAGGAGATTGCAAGGGACGCTTTCGCGGTGGCGGAAATCTGCACCGACAACCCCGCCGAGGAACTCAATCGCATAGAGGACAGGTTGGATCTGCTGAAAACGCTGAAAAGAAAATATGGGGACACTTTGGAAGAAGTGATTGCCTACGCTGAAAAAGCCAAGAATATGCTTACGGAACTTGACGGCAGAGAGGATGAACTCAAGATGCTGAAAAGCGAACTGGAGCGTTCCGTGGAGGATGCACGCAGGGAGGGGGCGAAACTCAGCCTTTTGCGCAGGGACGCGGCTCGGCGTCTTGGAGAGGCGGTCAACGGGCAGATGAGGTACCTGGATCTTGAAAAAGTGGTTTTTGAAGTGGAAGTTACCGAGGAACATTCCCTTTCAGGTGCGCCGAAGTTGACGGGAACGGGCGTCAATACGGTTCGTTTCCTCATTTCCGCCAATCCGGGAGAACCTTTGAAGCCAATTTCGGAAATCGCTTCCGGAGGAGAACTCTCAAGGATCATGTTGGCGCTGAAAGTGGCTTTGGCCGACAAAGAAGAAACGCCATCCTTGATATTCGATGAAATCGACGCCGGAATTTCCGGAAAAACATCTCAGAAAATCGGCATAAAACTCAGGGAGATTTCTTCTTACACGCAGGTATTTTGCATCACACACTCCGCGCAGGTCGCGGCCTGCGGACATCACCATTTCAGAATTTCAAAGACAGAGGTGGATGGTAGAAACCGCACCGAAGTTGCTTTGCTGGATGAAAGCGGACGCGTGGAGGAACTGGCAAGAATCATGGGGGGCATTCACATCTCAAATTCCGTGAAGGAGAGCGCTCTTGAATTGCTCCTGGACGGACAGAAGGACAAAAACGAAAGCATACGTACGGAGAGATAGAGCCGGAGCGCTTCCGGGGAAAGCAGACGGATTTTGGCGAGGTGGAACGTCAGTTGTGAATGTCGAACGTCAAATGCCGACTGACGGACCTTGAACACTGCCGTGGGAATCCGTGTGAAACGGCGTACGAAAAAGGCACGCGAAGATAAGGAAGGAAAGGAACAAGGAATATGACTGTATACGAGGAACTCGTCAGAAGAGGATTGATCGCACAGGTGACCAATGAGGAAGAAATCAAAAATATGGTAAATGAGGGCAAAGCGGTGTTTTACATCGGCTTTGACCCCACTGCGGACAGTCTGCACGTCGGTCACTTTATGGCGCTTTGTCTGATGAAAAGGCTGCAGATGGCGGGCAACAAACCCATTGCGCTCATTGGCGGCGGAACAGGAATGATCGGCGATCCCTCGGGAAGAACCGATATGAGGCAGATGATGACGGAAGAGACGATCCGGCACAACTGTGAATGTTTTCAGAAGCAGATGAGCAGGTTCATTGATTTTTCCGACGGAAAAGCGTTGATGGTCAACAACGCCGACTGGCTGTTGGGACTGAACTATGTGGAATTGCTTCGGGAAGTGGGCAGTTGTTTCTCGGTCAATAACATGCTTCGGGCCGAGTGCTATAAACAAAGAATGGAGAAGGGGCTTTCTTTTCTCGAATTCAACTATATGATCATGCAGTCCTATGATTTCTATATGCTGTACAGGAATTACGGGTGCAATATGCAGTTCGGCGGGGACGATCAATGGTCTAACATGTTGGGCGGAACCGAGTTGATCCGTAAAAAATTGGGCAAGGATGCTCATGCCATGACCATCACGCTGCTCCTCAATTCCGAGGGAAAGAAAATGGGGAAAACGCAGAAGGGCGCCGTATGGCTCGACCCCGCGAAAACATCTCCTTATGATTTCTTCCAATACTGGCGGAATGTCGATGACGCAGATGTGGCAAAGTGCCTGAAGATGCTGACTTTTTTGCCCATCGAGCAGATTGAGGAAATGGAAAAATGGGACAGCAGCCGCATAAACGAGGAGAAGGAAATTCTCGCGTATGAACTGACGGCGCTGGTGCACGGCGAAGACGAGGCGATCAAGGCAAGAGACGCTGCGAGAGCTGTCTTTTCAGGCGCAGCGGCAACGCAAAATATACCCTCTACGACTGTTTCAAGGGCTGATCTTGCCGACGGAAAGATCGGTGTGACGGATTTGATGGTTGCCGGAAAACTGGCTCCCTCTAAAGCGGAAGCCAAAAGGTTGATCCAGCAGGGCGGCGTGACGCTTGACGAACGAAAAATTGAACGCTTTGACGCAACGGTTTCGGAAGAGGAATTGCGTACCGGCGTGGTTATCCGTAAGGGAAAGAAGGTATTTCACAGGTTTATTCTTGCATAAACTGTAGAGGAAAAACGGCCGGAAGAGGCTTTTGAAAAAAGAAATGCAAAGAACCAATGGAGAACCGGCAAAGAAACAAGGGATCAAAGGAGAAAGTCCGTGAATCGGCAGTTTGAAAACCAGTTGAATATCCTAAGAGAAGAGGGGCTTTTAACATATGCCGTCAAGAAACCTCTTTCCGCTTGCGGCACCTTTCGTATCGGGGGACCGGTGGATTATGCAGTATATCCCAAAAACGGGGAAGGGGTAAGGGGGACGCTGCTTGCTGCGGTGCACACGGGCGAGCCTTTACGCGTGGTGGGAAACGGTTCCAATATTCTTTTTCCGGACGAAGGGTGGAACGGTGCGATTCTCTTCACTTCCTGTATGGACGGCGTCAGAATCTGTGAAAACAAAGTGATCGCTGGCGCGGGAGAATCGTTCACGGCATTAGCGGTCAAGGCGATGAAGAGCGGCCTGTCAGGATTGGAGTTTGCCTTCGGAATTCCGGGAAGCGTGGGCGGCGCCGTTTTTATGAACGCAGGCGCTTATGAGCATTCAGTGTCTGAAGTGCTTTTGGAGAGTGAGTTTTATGATCCGAAAAGTAAAGAGACAGGCCGTCTTACAAAGGAAAGACACCAATTTTCCTACAGATATTCCTCGTATATGGAAAATTCAAAGATTATTCTTTCCGCTGCGTTCCTTCTTGTCCCTGATCAGCCGGAGAATATAAAGGCTAGAATGGACGATTATGCCGAAAGAAGAAAAAATAAACAGCCGTTGGAACTTCCAAGCGCGGGCAGTGTGTTCAAGAGATTCCCGGGACGCTATACGGGGAAACTGATTGAGGATTCGGGATTGAAAGGCTATTCTGTGGGCGGCGCGCAGGTTTCCCCAAAGCACGCTGGGTTTATTGTCAACACCGGCGGAGCTACCGCGGGAGATGTAAAGAAACTTGTAGCGTATATTGAGGAAACGGTTTATAAAAATTTCGGAATTCATATCGAAAGGGAATTGATATATTTCTGAAAATGAAAAGGTGAGAAGCATGTCATTTTGCCAGGATACCAAGAATGATTTATGCGCTCTTCCCTACAAAAATAAATGCTGTAGGTTGGCGCTGCTCTACGGAGCATTGCTGTCTGGGAATACCTTTTGCGCCGAAAAAATCCGGCTGGTTACCGAAAATGCACGGACAGGCGAATTGATTCTTCACCTTTTAAGGGATATATACGGCATAAAAGGGAATATTTATATAAGCGAAAAGAAATCCGGCGAAGGGAAAGTTCACAGTTATAAACTTACCGTATCGGCAAGAGAGGACTTAAAGAAACTTTCCGAACTGTACCCGGACGTCCGGTCTGACGAAAGCAGGGAGATCATCAATCGTGCCCTGTTCTCCTGTGCGGATTGCAAAAGATATTTTTTCAGGGGAGCGTTCTTGACGGCCGGTACGGTGACCGATCCCATGAGCGGATACAGAGTCGAACTGACTTTCAGCAGAGAAAGTCTGGCGTGCGCGATTCTGGAACTGCTGGAGGAACTGGGCTTTTCTCCGAAGTTTGCCGTAAGAAAAACAAGCGCCGTGGTTTATATGAAGGAAAGTGAAAACACGGAGGACTTTCTGACATTCATCGGCGCGTCCCAGGCTTCCCTTGCCATCATGAATGCGAAAATTTATAAGGATATCCGAAACGCGCAGAACCGTTTATCCAACTGTGACGCCGCCAACATCAACAGAATGACCGGAAGCGCTCAAGAGCATATACGAATGATTCGAACGCTGGAAAGAGCGGGAATGTTGGAGTTTTTACCGGAAGATTTGAGAGTGACGGCTGAACTGCGCAGGGAGAATCCCGAGGCGTCTTTAGCAGTTCTTGCCGAACTGCACATCCCGCCTATCACCAAATCGGGCGTGCACCATCGGCTGGCGCGCATTGAGCAGTGCTATGAGGAACTGAAAAACAAAAGTTGAAGAATCGCGGAAAGGAGCCGTCATATGGATTTTGTGCATTTGCATGTTCACAGCGAATATAGCATGCTGGACGGCGCCTGCCGCATATCGGAACTTCCAAGGGCGGCAAGAGAAATGGGACAGACCGCGCTTGCCATAACGGATCACGGAAACATGTTCGGCGCCGTGGCATTTTATAAGGCTTGCAGAAGGGAAGGAATTCAACCGATCATCGGTTGCGAAGTGTATGTCGCGCCGCGGGACAGAAGAGAGAGAAACAAAGACGAAAAATACCATCATCTGATTTTGCTCTGTGAAAACGGGACGGGATACAGAAATCTTTCAAAACTGGTTTCCGCCGGATACACCGAGGGCTTTTACTCCAAACCCAGAGTGGATGATGAGCTGCTGTTTCGGTACAGCGAAGGTTTGATCGTTCTGTCTGGCTGCATTTCCGGCAGAATTCCCCGTCTCTTACTGGCAGATGACTACGAGGGAGCAAAAGTCGAGGCACTGAAATACGCGCAGGCGTTCGGAAGGAAGAATTTTTTCTTAGAAATTCAGAATCATTGCACGGATGAAGAAAACAAGGTGTGCGAGGGGCTGAAAAGGCTTTCAAGGGATTGTCAGATTGATCTTGTGGCTACCAACGACGCTCACTATATACGCAAAAGCGACGCCGATATTCAGGCGATTTTGATGTGTATTCAAACGGGAACCGAGTTGTCGCAGGGGAGACCCTTTGGGTTTGAGAACGACGAATTCTATTTGAAGAGCGCCGAGGAGATGGCAGAACTTTTTCCGGACTGCCCGGAGGCCTTAGAGAACACAGCGAAAATCGCCGCCAGATGCGAGTTTGATTTTGATTTTTCCAAAAGACATTTGCCGGCATACCCGTTGCCGCAGGGCGAAAATTCCGCGGGATATTTGAAGCGGCTTGCCGAAAACGGACTGAAAGAAAAGGCGGAAAACAACGAACTGTGTCTTTCGGGCCACACCTTTGAGGACTACAGGTTTCGTATGATCTATGAACTCATGATGATCGAGAAAATGGGGTATTGCGACTATTTTCTCATCGTTTGGGACTTTGTAAATCACGCGAAAAACGAGGGTATTCCGGTGGGTCCTGGAAGGGGCTCGGGCGCGGGGAGCCTTGTGGCGTACCTCATCGGGATCACGGAAATTGATTCTATCCGATATGACCTGCTCTTTGAACGCTTTCTGAATCCGGAGCGCGTGAGCATGCCTGATTTTGACATTGATTTTTGCTATGACCGCAGGGACGAAGTCATTGAGTATGTGGCGAAAAAATATGGGCACGATCATGTCGCGCAAATCGCCGCTTTTGGAACGCTGGGCGCAAGAGCAGCCGTTCGGGACGTGGGACGAGTGATGGGCGTATCCTATGCGGAAACCGACAAGGTGGCGAAACTTATCCCGCACAAACCGGATATAACCATTGCGAAAGCACTTGAAGGAAAGGAACTTTCGGATTTGTATGAGAATAATCCGTCGGTTCGTCAACTTCTTTACACGGCAATGGCGGTTGAGGGAATGCCGCGCCATATTACGACGCACGCGGCCGGGGTTGTGATTACTGAAAGGCCTGTCAGCGACTATCTTCCGCTTACCGTTTCTTCCGGTACGGTACTGACACAGTATGATATGAATACGGTGGCCGAGTTGGGCCTTTTAAAATTTGATTTTCTTGCTCTCCGTTACCTGACGGTCATTGAAAACGCCTGCGCAGCGGTGCGAAAAAAAGATTTGTCTTTTGACATCAAAAAACAGCCGCTGGACGATGAACGAACATACAAATTGATTGCGGACGGAAACACGGAGGGGGTATTCCAACTGGAATCCTCAGGGATGAAACGGTTACTTGTAAGTTTACACCCCAAAAATATAGATGATTTGATGATCGCCATTGCGCTGTACAGACCCGGGCCCATGGATTCCATTCCCGAGATTGTCAACGCCCGCAGCAGCGGACGCAAGCCTGTGTATGCTATAGAACAATTGAAGGAAATTCTTGACAGCACCTCGGGCTGCATTGTCTATCAGGAACAGGTGATGCAGATTTTTCGCCGTGTGGCGGGTTATTCCTACGGCAGGGCAGATGTGGTAAGAAGGGCGATGGCCAAAAAGCACGCGCAGGAATTGGAGGCTGAAAGAGAGGGCTTTTTAAGCGGTGCAGAGAAAAACTGTATTGAAAAGGAAGCGGCAAATCAACTTTTTAACAGCATGGTGTCCTTTGCCAGTTACGCTTTCAACAAAAGTCACGCCGCGGCGTACGCCGTGATATCCTACAGAACCGCGTATCTGAAAGCGCATTACCCGGCGGAATATATGTCCAGCCTTCTGTCCTCGGTGTGCGGGGATGCAAAAAAGACTGCCGAGTATATTCTTGACCTTGAGAAACGAAACATCCGTGTTTTACCGCCGGATATTAACAAAAGCGGCGCGGATTTCACAGTGTGCGCGGATGGGATTCGTTTCGGACTTTTGGGGATCAAGAACGTTGGGGAAGGATTTATTGCCAACCTTTTAAGATTGCGTCAGGAGGAAGGCGTTTTTACGTCTCTTGAGGATTTTGTTTCTAAAACTCTTCGATGCGGTCTGAACAAAAGCCAGTTAGCGGCCTTGATCGGCGCGGGCGCAATGGATTCCTTCGGAATATACAGAAGCAGAATGCTTGAGGGAATGAACGATTTGCTTTCATTTTTGGCCGACCAACAGCGCCGCGGAACCGACGGACAAACGGATATTTTTTCGATGGCCGACAAACCGGAACAGGGGATCGGCGCACCCTACCGTTACCCTGAAATTGAGGAGTATCCCCTGTCGCAAAGACTTCAGACAGAAAAGGAACTCACCGGTCTTTGGTTTTCCGGACACCCGCTTTTGGAATATCATTTGAACGTGGAGGCTATGCATGCTCCGACACTCTCCGAAATTCTTTCGGCGTTTGATGAAAATGGGGAGTCGCTTGGAGAATATAAGGATGGCGACAGCGTGCGCTTTTGCGCGATGATCTCCAAATGCAGCCTGAAAACCTCGAAGGCCGGTAAACGATTTGCCGTTTTGCAGGCGGAGGACGCTCACGCGGAAGTGGAACTGCTGATTTTTGAGAATGTGCTTGCGCAGGTCAGCGAATACCTGTCTCCCGACAGGGCGGTATATGTGCGGGGAAAACTCTCATGTAAAGAGGAGGAGGAACCCAAAGTGACAGTTCAGGAACTTCTGCCTCTGATCCCGGACAAAGAGTTTCCCCAGTGTGACGAAAGAGCACGCCGGGAGGATTCTTTGCAAAATCGGCGTCGGTGCGTGGAAGACCCCCGGGAAATGGCGTTTAACCGTACAGCGCTGACCGAAACGGCCATGATGAAAGGAACTTCTGAACTTCGAAAAGCGGGGGAGACGAAAAAACCGTTCAAACTGTATATCAAATTGACGGGGGATTCAAAGAAAGACCGTCAACTGCAGGCGTTGCTTTCCATATTCGAGGGGGATACGCCTTGTGTCTTTTACGATCCGAAAACCGCTTCTTACACCGACAGCGGAAAAAGAATCAGAATCGGGGAATATCTTTTAGAGGTGATGAAAAATATTGCAGGGGAGGATCATGTGGTCCTTAAATGGCACTGAAGGTTTATATTTTTTACTTGTGATGAACGGGCGGTGTCTGAAAGAAAAAACCGTCGGACGGATCAGAAGAAAACGAACTTTCTTCGGAATCGTTTTTTGACGGTTCCTTAGATGTTCAGATTAGCGCGTATGGCGGTATAAGAGGCCGAAGACGCCAAAAAAACACGGCATTTTGGAAAGGATGATCATGATGAAAAAAAGAAAGGTAAACTGGGCAAAAGAAATAGGAGACGCCATATTGACGATGTTCCGCGGTGCGAAAGGAATATTTACCGCAATCTTTTGTGTGCTTGTCACCTTGGGAATCATCGGTGTGCTTTGCGGGCTGATCATGGGGGCAGCTTTTGCCGTATATCTTTCGGGATATGTGGATTCTTCGATCGAACATTTTGAACTGCTTGCCAACGATCAAAAGCAGACTTCACAGATTTATGTAAACGGGGAGAACGGAAATCTTGACGAACTTGAGGACGAAAAACTGTTTGCCGAGGAGAATCGCGTGTGGGTGGATTATGAGAACATTCCCAAGAATCTGATAGACGCATACATTTCTACAGAGGATAAACGGTTTATGGATCACAACGGCGTGGATTGGATCAGAACTACTAAGGCCACAGTTTATTATATTCTGGGAAGATCCGGAGCTGGCGGCGGATCTACGCTGACGCAGCAATTGATCAAAAATGTCACAGGAGACGATGACAACTCTCCGCAGAGAAAAATTGAAGAGATCTTCCGCGCGCTGAATTTGGAAAAGACATACAGCAAGGAACAAATTCTTGAATTGTATCTCAACACCATTTACCTTTCCCAAGGCTGTAACGGCGTTCAGGCGGCTTCATATACCTATTTTGGAAAGCCCGTATCCGAACTGTCGCTCATTGAGTGCGCGGCTATCGCCGCCATCACACAGAATCCCTCAAAATGGGATCCGAAACTTCACCCGGAAAACAACATCATCCGCAGGAACTCCATTCTACAGAACATGCTTGATCAGGGGAAAATTACAAAAGCGGAATTTGATCAGGCGTACGACAAGGAATTGAAACTTTACAAGGCGAGCGATGAAGAAGAAGAAAAAAACAATTCTTCGTTTTCAAGCAATGCCACTTCCTGGTATGTGGACGTGGTGATTGAAGACAGCATCAAGTTGCTGATGGAACACTATGAGGTGACATACAGTGTGGCTGAACAGATGCTTTTTACGAGCGGTTTAAAAATTGTTACTGCAATGGATGCAAATGTTCAGGAGACGCTTGACTCGGTTTTTAAAAATACAGATATTATTGACGATATTATCGGTGCGAAACCCGGAATGATCAAGCCGCAGGCGGCCATGGTGGTGCTCGATCCACACAATGGGAACATTCTTGGCCTTGTGGGCGGCAGAGGGGAAAAACTCAAATCCAGAGTTTTCAATTATGCAACGATGGCCAAACGGCAAGTCGGATCTTCAATCAAGCCCCTGTCGGTTTATGGCCCTTCGCTTGAGGCAGGAATCATCAACTATTCCACGGTTTTCGACGATTCACCGTACAGTTATGCATCGGACAAGCGCACAGGCTGGCCCAAAAACTCACCGTTGGGTTACAAGGGATTGACGCCGGTTATCCTCGGTATTACCAATTCCGTGAACACCATTGCAGTGAAACTTGTGGATAAATTGGGGCTTGAAAATTCCTACAATTTTTTGACTGAGAAATTGCACATTACAAGCCTCTACGACGACATCAAACTATCGTCTTTGGCTCTGGGCGGTATGACCTACGGTATTTCGGTACGGGAAGTGGTAGGCGGATTTACTATGTTTACGAACAGCGGCGTTTTTTGTGAACCGCGTACAGTGCTCAGAATCTGTGATGCCGACGGGGAAGTAGTCATTGAGAACGAATTGAAAACCGAACTTTGTCTGTCAAGAGAGAACGCCTCGATCATGACCAAAATGATGAATAACGTGGTGGTGAACGGAACGGCTAGTTCCGTAAAGTTGCAGCACGATGTGTTTTGTGCGGGGAAAACCGGGACAACCAGTGACAATCGCGACAAATGGTTTGTGGGATTCACACCCTACTATCTTGGAGGGGTGTGGTTCGGTTACGAGAAGGCACAGTCACTTTCGGGTTTCTCGGGAAATCCCGCTATGAAGATCTGGGATCAGGCGATGACCCTGCTGCACAACAAAATGGTATTCACGCAAAACGAGAACGGTTCTTACAACCATACCATTGATCAGAAGGGAAACAAGATTGCCAAAACCTACAATGACGTGATTGATCCCGGCGTGATCACACTTGATTTTTGCAGGGACTGCGGAATGCTCGCCACGGACGATTGCAAAAATGATCAGAGGGGAAGCAGGGTGATGACGGGATACTATACGGTGGACAACATGCCCGCGGGATACTGTACATGTCATAAGAAACTGAAGATATGTACGGTCAGCGGAAAGATTGCCAACGGGAACTGTCCCGAGGCACTGTGCAAGACGGTTACCATCGTAGTCACCGATTTGGCGAGAGATCGGTATACGGATCATGTGTATGCCTACCGCTCGGATGAAAAATATGTCTTTTACGACAACGGAAACGGAACCTACGGAGGTTTGGTGAATACCTATGCTAGTAAGTGCACGGCGCATTCGGCCCCTTCGGAGGATGTGCTGTTGGAAGCGCCTGCCGCGCTGCTTCCGGAGGAGAAGCGCCGGCAGTGGATGTGAGAAAAATGGGAGAATGGAAGACAGAGCGTACAGTTTGCGGTAAATAAGTTTATAGCCGTCCTTTCTGCGGGATTTTGGTATATCCCGCATGAAAGGACGGCTTTTCTCATATACATGGTGTGAAAATGAAAGGATGGACGATCATGAAATTTCTAAAACGCATCAAAGCCGAAAAACAGTTTCTCGCGTCCGGCTATGCGCTGGTAGCGGCGGGCGTTGGATTTGTTTTGTCGCTTGTATCGCTCATAGCCTGCGGAAATTTTTATTTGTACGCCATGCTGTGTCTGCCGAGAAATGCTCCGCCGCAACTATTGTTTTATGTCCTGTTTGTTTTTCTGGCGGTTTTGATTGGGTATGTTTGTGGGATGGTGCACGCATACAGGGGAAACGATCGATGTAAGTTCAGCGGATCAGTTTTCGCGGCGCTTTCGGCTTTATTCCTGTTGCTCTGGTATATTGCTTTCTTCAGAACATTTTCTTTTGTGTTCTCTCTTTTCCTGCTGATTCTTTCGCTGCTTCTCCTGCTGCTGGCCGTAAAGGAACTGTGTCACGTCGGTATACTTCCGGTTCTTGCCGCGGGAATCGCGGCGATTATACATCTGTTTTTTCTGTGGCTGACAGTGGCGGTGATTTTACTCAACTAACAGGATTTTTTGTTGACAGAATTGTTTGACTGACGAAACCCCGGTGACGACGGAAAGAATCGCCTGCGAACGGGAAGAAAAAACCTTCAAAACTGAAAGCGGCGCAGTCGCTGAACTGACTGCCGACCGATGATTATCGGTCGAAAAACTCCATATTTGTATATTGAAATCTGAGAAAGGGGCCTTTGCGGAAGCAAAGGCAGGGTGAGTCCAATGAAAAAAATTATTGCCCTGTTTCTTACAATCGCGGCGTTTTGTATGTCCGCCGCAAATGTATGGGCAGAAGGAGAGATAGAAACCGAGGCAAAAAGCGTGATTGTGATGGAGGCCTCTACCGGCAGGGTTCTGTATGAGGAAAACGCCGACGAATCTCTGCCGCCGGCATCCGTGACAAAAATTATGACGCTTCTTTTGGTGATGGAAGCGATACGTGACAACAAGATTTCTCTATCGGACATGGTTACGGTTAGTGAACGCGCGGCGTCTATGGGAGGTTCTCAGGTATATTTGGAACCGGGAGAACAAATGTCGGTGGATGAAATGATAAAGTGTGTGGTGGTGGCCTCTGCAAACGACGCAGCAGCGGCGCTTGCGGAACACGTGGCTGGTTCTCTTGAGAGTTTTGTTACGGCAATGAATCGCAGAGCGGCGGAACTGGGAATGAGCGGAACGCATTTTGAGAACACCAACGGGCTGGACGATACCACCACTACCCACCTGACCACCGCCCGGGATATCGCCACCATGTCAAAAGAACTATTGAAACACGAGAAAATTTTTGACTATACCACGATATGGATGGACACCGTTCGGAACGGGAGTTTTGGCCTGACCAACACCAACCGTTTGATTCGATACTATAAAGGCGCGAATGGACTGAAGACTGGTTCTACGTCCAAAGCAGGATTCTGTATTTCCGCCACTGCCAAAAGGGATGGCATGCAACTTATTGCCGTTGTGATGGCGTCCCCAACGAGGGATGAAAGAAACGGTACGGCGGTGAAACTGTTGGACTACGGGTTCGCAAATTTCGAACTTTACAACGCTGCGAAACCGGAAAAAAACGCTCTCCCGGTTAGTGCCGGGAAGGTTCAATCGGTTACACTTTCCTATCCGTCGCCGTCCTTCGTACTGTCCAAAGGAACGGCCGGCAAAGTGGAGGTGACAACAGATCTTCCCGAAAAACTTGTTGCGCCTGTGAAAAAGGGGGATATTGTCGGAAGGGTTACTTACACTCTTGAGGGGAAGGAATTGGGAAGCGGAGACATTTTGGCAGCGGAGGACGTAGAAAGATTGGGCGTTTGGGATTTATTTTTAAAATTTTTGGAGGCATACACCGTTTTTTAAGCAAAGAGGCTTGCAAAGAAGAGAGAAACTGTGTATAATGCGAAGGATTGTAGGAAGGGGATGAAAAAATGCCGATAAGATTTAAAGATACGTATCTGAAGGGTTTTGTGACCGGGAAAGAATTTGAGGCGATGGAATCGCCGACGCGGGACGCCCTTGAAACAGTACTCACCGGACGGGGCGAGGGCAGTGAATTTCTGGGATGGCTCGACCTTCCGAAAAAGAGCGCGGATCCGGAAATTGCCCGCATCAAAGAGGCGGCAAAACGCATCAAGGAGCAGTGTGACGTTCTGCTGGTCATTGGGATCGGAGGATCCTATTTGGGCGCGCGGGCTGCCGTGGAATTTGTGAAAGGGCAGAACTACAACGCGCTGCGGAAGGGTACGCCCGAGATATATTTTGTAGGCCGGGATCTCAGCGCGACGTCGGTTTGCGAGACGTTGAACCTGATTGAAGGAAAAGACGTCTGTATCAATGTGATCTCCAAATCGGGGACCACCACGGAACCGGCGGTCGCCTTCCGAATCTTCCGTGAATGGATGGAAAAAAAATACGGAGAAGGCGCTTCCGAAAGAATTTTTGTGACAACCGACAAGCAAAAAGGAAAACTGAAGGAACTGTCAGACGAAAAGGGTTATGAAACTTTTGTAGTGCCGGACGACGTGGGCGGACGGTTCTCGGTTCTGTCACCGGTGGGGTTGCTGCCCATTGCGTGTGCGGGCATTGATATAGACAGGATTCTGAAGGGAGCTGCAAGCGCCGAGGAATATTTTACAAAGGAGAAAGATTTCTCAAAAAATGACTGCCTGAGATACGCTGCGGCGAGAAATATACTTTACCGCAAAGGAAAAACGGCGGAGACGTTTGTTTGCTACGAACCGGCGCTGTGCATAACTGCCGAATGGTGGAAACAACTCTACGGGGAGAGCGAGGGAAAAGATAAGAAAGGCATTTTCCCTACGTCGGTGTGCTTTACCACCGATTTGCATTCGCTTGGACAGTTCATTCAGGATGGCTCGCCTATTCTTTTTGAAACCGTTTTGGATTTGCTCGATCCGGGTTACGAAATCAAAATCCCGAAGGGTGGAAGCGAGAATGACGGACTGAATTTTCTTGAAGGAAGGGAAATTCATGAAGTGAACCGCACGGCATTTCGGGCGACCGCCCTTGCGCACACTGCGGGGGGGGTGCCCAACATCGTCTTGGAATTGGACAGCCGCGACGCCTACGATTTTGGCTATATGGTGTTCTTCTTTGAACTTGCCTGTGCGGTATCCGGATACCTTCTGGGAGTCAACCCATTCAATCAGCCGGGCGTGGAGGCATATAAAAAGAACATGTTTGCTTTACTGGGAAAACCAGGCAAAGAATTTGACGCCATTCGGGAGAATCTGAAAAGGAATCTGTGAAAAGCGGATTTTGAAAAACTCAGAAGATCCTTAAGGAGTCGTATGGACGCATATCCCGATGTATCGGAATTGTTTGAAAGAATTAAAATGTTTTTTACGAAAAGACTTGAAAATCCTTTCGAAGTTCTGTATAATGAAAGCATAAAATTCCACAAACGGAGGGCGAAAAAATGGTGAAACTGATTGTCGGTCTGAAAGGATCCGGAAAAACCAAAACCTTGATCCAACTGGCGAATACCGCGGTGGAGACTTCCAACGGGACGGTTGTCTGCGTTGAAAAGGGCACGAAACTTTTGCATGAGATAAAGTATCAGGCAAGGCTCCTGAATACAGATGAATATAACATTGATGACGCGCAGGCATTGTTCGGTTTTGTGGCGGGTATCATCGCCAGCGACCACGATGCGAAGGATATTTTCATTGATCATGCGCTCAAGATTTGCGGAAACGACATGGCTGCTTTTGAAGATTTCGTCCTCAAGATTTCAAAAGTTGCCGACCGGTACGATGTCAGGGTGATGATGACCGGTTCTATGGAGAAGGATAAACTTCCTGAGAGCCTTGCGGAACTGGCATAAATTTCAAGGTGATTTCTGTCCGCCGCGAACAATCGGTTCGCGGCGGATGTTTTTATACTATTCCGGTATTCAGAAATCCAAAGTGTTTTCTGCTGTGTCACCGTTGTACAGGAAGAACGAAAATTTGAGGAAAAAAGGTAAAAGTTGAAACGTGAAAAACGAACATGGATAGGAGCGTTATCGGCGTCGCGATCCGTGTTCGTTTTTTTGTCACTGTTCGGAAGAATTGTTGGAACCAAAAAACTTCAGGTATTTTCCGGGAGTCATTCCTACCACTTCTTTAAACTGACGAATGAAGTGGTATGGATTGGTGTATCCGGCCATAGAAGCAACCTGCGCAACAGAATATTTTCTCTGCTGCAGCAAAGTTTTGGCGTGCTCTATACGGATGTTCAGGTAGTCCCTCTTGGGCGATATGCCAAAGATGCTCTTGTAGATGCTGTAAAATCTGGACGGACTAAGGTTTACCATGGCTGCCATGCTGTCAACGGTGAACGGGCGGTAAAATTCGTTGTGAATCTCCTTGCGCAGTTTGAGAAACCGGTTGTAGGTTTGGCTGTCAACGGTTACAGTTTGACGGTCGGTATGAACAGAACGGGCAATGAGAATGAGCAGTTCCTTTAGTTTCAGCGCGCACAGTTCCTTGTAAAACTCGTTTTTCTTCAGTGTCTCCTGTTCAATTTGCTGGATGAGCAAGGTGACGCTTTCGCTGTTTTGCGGATAGTAGATGACGCCATATCGGAGGTTCAACTTCTTCATGTATTCATCAAGATTACCTGACAGGTGAAAATAGTCGTGCAGCAGAGGACATTCTGCGGAAAAAAATTCCTGATAGTCAAACTTGTTGTAGAGAATGCAGGCGCCCTCCCGCGCGTGTACCGTTTCGCGGTTCACGATGATTTCCGCAGGAGTAAGCAGGTGCAGGAAGATATACTCGTTCCCAGTGGAGTTCCTCACGAGGTGAAAGCCTTTTCTTTCTGGCCATAGTGCCTTGACTCTGGTGAAAATCACAGGAAACACCGCCCTTCGATTCAGAATTGTGAAGACGCGTGAAAAGTTTTTTGGGGTGGGAGAAATTTTATCTGCGCCGGAGGATTCGAAGATCCCCGCTGGGAGTATAACAAAGAAAGTAGAAAATGTCAATAAAAAAAGAGGAAATCCTCTTTCAAAACTTCGTGAATTGTGATATACTCAACATGCAGTAATGTAAAAAGGGGGTGCACTCTTTGACGAAACTTTACAGGATCTGCTGCTTTGGAATGTTGTTCATTGCTGTTGTTTCGCTTGCGGTCACTCTCTATGTGGGCGTTACCGGAAAAAATCCAAACAGTTCGGGATTCGGTAGAACAGCGGTGATTGCCTCGCTTGTCTGTATGGGCGTTATGACGGTGGTCTGCGTTTGTTTTTCGAAGGTGCGAGAAAAAAGCGTTTACAGACTGGGGTTTTATATTTTGCACTGCGGCGTGATCGTTCTGATTGTCGGTTTTGTCATCACCAATCTCACGTGCCGGAAATATACCCTCTACCTTGAGAGCAACGGTTCCGCATACCGTACCTTCAACTTTGAAGACGGCGCGTCTTTTTCCCTTGACCGGTATATGGGACTGGGCGACGTGAAGACGGAGTATTATGATGACGGCAATCCCAGACACTATGAAGCGAAACTGATCTTCTATGACCGTGCCCCCGCACCGGGAGAAATTGCGGAGGAGAAAGTACTGACGGTGAACCATCCGGTTCGTGTAGAGGGATACAAAATGTATCTGATGAATGTGGAGGAAAACGACGCCGGAGCGGTATTGCTGGTGAAATACAATCCGGGCGAATATGTGATCATCTTCGGAATCGTGGCGCTGCTTTTGGGGATTTTCGGAATGTGCTTTTCCGATTTCGGAAGGGGAAAGCCTCCAAAAAAACGAAAAGGCGGTGAAGAGCGATGAGGGTTGTGATTGTCAGACTGGCTCTGTTGGTCACGGCACTGTGTTACTATATTGCCTTTGCTTTCTCCTTCAGAACAAAAAGGGCGCGCCAAAAGAAGTTTGTCCGTCTGCAAAACGTTTTTTATACGGTGGGGCTTCTGATCAATTTTGGAATGGTCGTATACAATTTTGTGATCAACCTTGTGACAAACGGTGTTGGGTATGCTCCTTTTGTTTCGATGTTTCAGGTGCTCATTTTTCTTGCGCTCTGTTTCTTTCCGGTGTACCTTTTTATCGAGAAGGTTTGCGCATGTGTCGGATACAGCAGGTATTTCCTGCTGGCGTCTGCCGTTGTAATGACCGGACCGTGCTTTATGGATATTGCCGATGTGTGGACATTTCCTCCCGCGCTTCAGTCAGTTTTCTTTGTGCCTCACATTGTTTGTTACATGCTTTCCTACTCGCTGGCGGCTATCGCTTTCATGATTACCGTCACCGCACTCCTGAAGGGGGAAAACCATGACCGTGTCTGCGTGCTCTGTCTGCGCACACTTTTTCCGTTCATGTCTTTGGGTATGTTTCTCGGGGCTATTTGGGCGGATCAGGTATGGGGAGATTTCTGGGCGTGGGACGTCAAAGAGGGTTGGTCTTTGTGCACTTGGCTGACATATATGCTTGCTTTGCATTTTTACAGAAGAGAAAAATTGAAAAGATACGCGCGGGTGCTGGTTATTGCAGGTTTTGTGCTGGTTGTCATCACGTTCCTCTTTTCAAACGTTTTCAAGGTTGATTCGGTCCATTCCTATTGATTCCTTTTTGTGATGGTGCGTTTTTCTATATCCCTGTGTTACGGATGTTTTCGCGTTTGAATTTTTTGATTTAGGATTTTGGAATTTATGAATCCGACAGAAAGAAAGGGTTAAAAACTATGAACGGACAAACAAATTTTGATCGCAAGCGGATTTTGACGGTTCTGGTGGCGCTTCTTTCGGTGGCGGTTTTGGTCTTCACCGGAGTGATGCTTTCCGGCTGCCGCCGCAAGAAGAAAACTACAGACGACGCTTCCGTGTCGTCTTCCGGCGATGTGTCGGGAGGGTCCTTAGCCGAGGCGGACGTCCCCGGACAGTTATTGAGCAAAAAAGAGGGAAAGGTATACTTTTCCCCTTCGTCGCTGAGCGTCACGGAGAACAAAATTTACGTGTCCGATGCCACGAATTTTGCCGTCTACAAACTGTCTTCCAAGGGGGAGGTCGAGAAAACGCTGACCTTCGCTTCAACGGTTACAAAAGTCGCGGCACGGGAGGGCAAGGTGTATGTGCTCTCGGGAGAGTTGGACGGAATGCTCCACATTTTAAGTGAAGAACTTGAACTTGAAAAATCGGTGAAGGTGGGACACACTCCTTCGGATTTGTATGTGAAGGGAAATACCGCGTATGTGGCCAACCGTTTCTCCAACACTGTTTCGGTGGTGGATTTGGCGGAGGGGAAGGTGTCTTCTGAAATTGCGGTTTCCAGAGAACCGGTTTGCATGGCAGTTTGCGGCGAGAACTTGTATGTGGGATGCAGGCTTCAGGACGGCGCTTCCACGGATAAAATTCTCTCTTCAAAAGTGGAAAAAATAGATCTTGCTACAAATAAACTTGTGAAATCCATTGCGCTTCAGGACGGTGCGCAGAACATCAGAGGCATTGCCGTCACAGGCGATGGCAAGATCGTTGTGACGCACACGGTTGCAAGGTATACATATCCGACGTCCCAGCTGGATCGCGGTTGGATCAATACCAACGGCTTTTCGGTCATTGATACATCTACCGACAAGCCCGTTGCGTTTCTTCTGGATGAAGTTGAACTGGGTGCCGGCAATCCGTGGGATGTCGCTGTTTCCGCCGACGGCAAGAGACTGATATTTTCAATTGCTGGAACGGGAGAGTTGATGACTGTGGATTACGGAAAACTCCAGTCCGGTCTTGAGAAGGTTGCTTCGGGAAAGAACGCGGTGATTCCGAACGTGGATGAGATTGTGGATCATATCGAATTCCTCTCGGGTGTCAAAGAACGCATAAAACTTGGCGGAGAGGGCGCACGCGACATTGAAGTTTACGGCGATAAGGTATATGTCGCCCAATATTTCAGCGGGGATATTACGGTGACAGATGACAAGTGCAAGACGGTTTTAGCCACTTATACTTTGGGCGACCAACCGGAAAAAACGCCGGAACGCCTGGGTGAAAGCATCTGGTTCAGCGCTGCGTATTGCTATCAACAGTGGGAAAGTTGCTCCAGCTGCCATCCGGACGCCAGACCCGACGCCCTCAATTGGGACGAAGGCAACGACGGCTGGGGAACCCCCAAGAATACCAAATCGATGATGTTTACTTTCAGAACTCCGCCCGTTTTGGTGACGGGACTGAAGGAGAGTGGGGAAGTAGGCGTTATGGAATCGGTGAGAGGCGGAATTCTCAGCGACATGAGCAATGAGATGGTGGAGTCGGTTTATGCGTATCTTCGGGCGCTTCTTCCCACGGACAGTCCCCATCTTACCGAAAAGGGAACTTACAGTGAGAGCGCTCTGCGGGGCAAAGAACTTTTTGAGAAGGTTGGGTGCGCCAAATGTCATCCGGCTCCGCTGTATACCGATTTGAAATTCCACAAATCTCCTTTCCTTGGTTCTGACGGAACATGGGAAAACCGGGAATTTATCACGCCGACGCTTGTGGAAATCTGGAGATCTGCTCCCTACACCTATACGGGTGCGGTGACCGACGTGAAGGACATTATCAAAAAATTCACCTCCACGGCGCTGACCGATGCGGAACTCTCGGATCTTGCGGAATTTGTGCTGTCCATTGGCATTGTGGACGAGAACTACGGTGTGGAACAGTTCTTCTTTACCGACAGCTCCGGAAAGACGATCTACAGCAGGATTGAAAAAGGTGCAACGATGAAGGGCTTCACCGTGCGTAAGCAGATTCCCAGTGCGTCTGGCGTGGGGGACCCCGTTGTCACTGCCAGACTTTGCGACAGCACCGGAAAAATTCTTGAGGAAAAGATCTTTACACCCGGAAAAATGGCGTACAATACCAGTGTTCTTCTTGAATGGGATTTAAAGATTCCTGAGAATCTTGCAGAAGGTTCGTATATCGAGGTGATCATCAGGGACTCCTCCGGCAAAGACCTGGCATCGGTTTTCCGTCTGACTTACGGCACATGAAAAGAAGCAGACGCGTGAGGGATTCCAAACAAAGACGCTTACGGGTGAATGTACTCTACAAACAGGCGTTCCGGAAAGCGTGTGCGCTTGCGCATGCGAATGGTTTGGGATACGATCCCTTAGAACGGGGATTTTCTGAAAGTGCAGAACCTTAAAATAGAGAAAGGAGTAGACACAACAATGAAAAAGAATTCGATCGTCCGACTTTCCATAGCACTTACGGTTATTGTTTTGCTTATAGTTTCGGTTTTCATGGTGCTGGCGGTTTCATCTTCCGCCGATGACAGGAACGTTTTTGGCGGCGAGAAGACGCAGACATTTGAGAAAACTGAAACGGTGGATAAATTGCTTGCCTGTTCAAACCACTATATTGTGGTGAAGCACAAGCAATTGGGCGGTACACATTATGCATACACGGCGGCGCTGGCCGAGACAAACACTGCGGCGGACATTTACAAGGAGTACAATTTTGACGCGGGGTCGTCTCTCTGTGTGCTCTCTGTGCTTGACAATGGGAACGGAACGGTATCCACTTATGAAAAGGAACTTCTGGAGTGCCGCACAGGTGTTATCAGGGATCCGTCAGTTTCCTTGGACGGAACGAAGGTGCTTTTTTCCATGAAGGAAAACACCTATGATGATTTCCATATTTACGAGATGGATCTGACGTCGGACAAATATGCGGTAAAGCAGTTGACCTTTGGCAGCGGGCGTTCGGACATCGAGCCTCAGTATCTGGCCAACGGCAACATTGTTTTTTCTTCCAACAGATCTGTTCAGACCGTGGATTGCTGGATCACCCCCGTATCCAACATGTACATCATGGATGGAAACGGCGAGAACATCCGGCGGGTCGGCTACGACCAGGTGCATACCACATACCCTACCGTTGCCTCGGACGGAAGGGTGCTCTATACACGTTGGGATTACAATGACCGCACGCAAATGTTTGTTCAGTCCCTGTTCCAAATGTTTCAGGACGGTACCTATCAGACTGAAGTCTGGGGCAACAATTTCAATTTTCCCACAACTCTGCTTCACACAAGGGACATTCCCGGTGCACCCGGCAAGTATGTTTCCATTGCTTCGGGACACCATGTGAATCAGATGGGCAAACTGTGCGTTATTGACACAAATGAAGGAAGAAATGAAAAGGAAGCCGTTCAGTTTCTGTTTCCTGATTCGACGACTTCCTACAGTCAGAATGTGGATGCCTATGGGCAAAACGGGAGGGTGTACAAATATCCCTATGCTATTGACGAGACGACATTCCTTGTGTCTTCCGCCGCATCGAGTTCCGGAAAGAACACTCCGTTTAGCATATATCTCTGCGATTCTTCTAAGAAGTGGGCGAATTCCATTGAATTGGTGAAGGGCACCAACAGCGCGCCTGCAAGCCAGATTGTACCGATCAAATCAAA